>JAYWGF010000024.1:0-9167 GCA_043778395.1 bacterium
CAAAAAAATATAAAGTCCAAATATCCATCTAATATATATCTATTCCTCGTCTCTATTATTCAAAACTTTTTTGATTTGCTCTAGACTATAGCCTCTAGCCATACATTTGCTGATAAGAAACGGTCATTCTACTCATTTTTTTTTAAATTCTTCTATAAGTTTGAGTATTTTATTGGAAATTCATTCGTAAATATCTTCTTGCAAATCATTCATGACTTTGATTATTATTTCTTTATCTACTCACTTTTGATAAAGTTTTTGCTTTATGACTATCATCGGTTTACCTTTATTTATAAGTTCAGAATTTATATAAAGTTTGGCAAACTGTGTATCATCGACATATCCAGCTTTTTTCAAATCCTTGATTGCGTATTCTATTTCTACAGTTTTATATCATTTTTTTTGCAATTGGACAGTCAGTTCCTTGATAGTTTTGGGATAACGACTGATATAATGATATGCATAATCTAGACAATTCATAATAGATTTATTTGTATATAAAAAATTTTTTTATATCAGATATATATTCTGACTTTATATTTGGACGCAATTACTAAAATTACACAATATATATTATTTTTATGATTTTGGTATATTGATGTTTTTATCAAATTCTAAAAGCAGCTTTTCTGCTTGTATTTCTTCTTGAAGTTTTTTTTTATCTTCTTTCTGCTTTATCTTATTTTCCCAATTTTCTGTAGCTTTTTGCATGTCTTTTTGCATTTTTTTGATTTGAGATTTGGACAAGCGTCTAGTCCAAGATCCATGCAAGCCATCTCATCCATCCATTATCAATAAATTGATTATATAAATATATTACTGCTTTATATCAAAAAAAGTCTGTGTATATATACTTTTTGCTCATTTTTTACTACTTATTTCTGCCATCATCCAAAATCCATGATTATATATATTTTTGATTTTGTCACTAGTGACTGGCTTTACCAAATTTTCAAAAGGCAAAGATATAAACCTTAGACTAGAAATATATGTAATGTCTGGATTTGTGAGTTTTGATTCTCAATCTTTATCTATAGTATATATGTAGCATCTATCGGGCATATCACATTTTTTGGATATAGTATAGCTAAATGTATCTTTATCAGTTAGCACTATACTATCGCTACCATTTTTGTCATAATTTAGCTTTATGTCAGATTTGTCAGCAATATTCTGGATATATGTATTGGTATACAAAAGCTCTTGACTGATATTTTTGATTTGCTGTGAATCAGATATCGCTCAATACATATTTTTGTAAATTAGAAATATAATTGACATAATTATACCAATTATCACAACTACCATAAGCATTTCTATCAAAGTAAATCACTTTGAAATTGATTTGGATATATTTTGTTTCATAAAAAAAATCAGGTTATAATACTTATATATATAAATAAAATAATCTGACTTTCAACATATTATGCATCTATAATTTTTTCTTTTGATTGTTTCACTTTTATAGTCATAACTTGCTTATCTCAATAAAAACCACAACTAGGACAAACTCTATGAGTTAATTTTTTTGTACCACAATTTTTGCACAAACCTAGAGTATATTTATTTAGGATTTTTTTGATATTTAGACCTTGTCGAGTACTATGTCTAGTATTTCTTTGTACTTTTGATATTTTCTTTTTTGGTCATATATTTGACATTTTATACAATGATTTTAAATTTGTTAAATTGGATTAATAATTATAATTGTACAGCTTCTGGTAAATTTGGCACTATAAATACTTGAGTTTTTAGATATTTTTTACCATCAAATCTCAAAAATTTCTTTTTATTGAAAGCTACTACTCAATCTACATTTGCATGTATGGTAAAGTCTTTTCACATATATGTATTTATTCAAGCTTCATATTTTTTACCCGCTTGACGAATGATAATATTTCAAGCAATTGCCTTTTGACCTCCAAAAAGTTTCACACCACGATATTTTGGATTACTATCTCTTCAGTTACTCGTACTACCTGCAGCTTTGACGTGAGCCATGACTAAATTAGTTTATTATGAATATAAAAACATGATACTTATATGTCAGTAAATATATATTTTTGACAACAAATTTCAAGGTTAAATTTTTGAAAAGTTTAGATTGATTTTTTATGTATCAAAACTATATTTTGTAGTACAAATTAAAAAATGTATATTTAGTTTTATATCAAAATAAAAAATGATTTGTCAAATATGTAACTGAGAAATAAAATATTTTTTATCATGAAAAGATTATCGGTATAATAGCTCAAGTAAAATTTATGATATATATAAGTGTAATAAATGCAAAACCGAACAAATATATCCTATTCCCACAAAAGAAGAGCAAAAACTTTTTTATTCCAAAAATTACTATAGTTTTTCAAAAAATGAACAATCATGAAAGCTTAACAACAAAATAAAAAATTTTATAGACTCATTACGATTCATATTTTTTGGTATTAATTTTAAAATTACTAAATGAGGATTTGACAATTTTGTTGATGAAAATATCAAAAAAGATAATTATTATATATTGGATATTTGATGTGGAGATAGGAATACTAAAAATAGTTTTTGATCAAAATGGACACGAAATTGATTTGAAATATGAGAAAAAAGAAAAGACACAGACATATACTATTGACAAGCTATAACTGATATAAATTTTCAAAATAAATATGATGCTTTGATGTCAATCCACTCTCTAGAGCACATAGACAAACCAAATGAATTTATAAAAAAGAGTTATGATATATTGAATGATTGATGATTCATGCTTATGAAACTGCCCAGTTGCGAATGAGTGTTTACTAATATTATATGAAAATATTCTTCAGAAAGAGATATTCCTAGACATATATTTAATTATTCTCAAAAATGACTAGAAATACTTTGTGAAAAATGATGATTCAAAATTATAAAAAGTTTATATCTCAAAAATTATTGTACATACAATTCATTACAACGATATATAAAATCAAACTTTTCTAAAGACATAACTAAATCAAAGTTTTCTATATTATTTTCACTATTATTTTATATAATTGATATGTGAATATCTTTTCTCCCATTAAGAACTAATCAATTATGAATAATAATTCAAAAACAGACAAAACTTATGTAAAATACATTATATATAATATATAAACTGATTTTTTATATAAAATAAGAATACAAACATCAATTATGCAAAATTTGATCACAAGACTAAAAATAAAATCTGAAGATAATATATTAGTAATAAATGATAAAATCAATCTTCTGCAGGTATTATATCAATATAGTATCCGTACATTTGATAAATATTTACAAATAACTCATCCTGATTCAGTTATTATTTTTTTGCAAAATATAAGTGATATAGATACATATATGTCAGAATATATCAATAATCTATATAATCACACTCATATATTACGGATTTGCTACCCAAAGCAAGCTAGCGGTATATATACAGATACTGCGCGTAATCAAATATCAAAATATATGATAGAAAAGTATAGTCTGACCTGAGTCAGGGTTATTTCACTTAATGAAGAATATTCTGCATTTGAATTTACAAAAATAAATCAAAATTTTACAAAAATAAAATCACCAAATAATGTTTACTCATCTTCATTGACATAGTTATTATAGTTTGCTAGAATCCATATGAGCACCAAACAATATCATCAAACAAATCAAAAATCTTGGTATGAATGCGGCTCCATTGACTGATTATAATGCAGTGTATGGTATTTTTGAATTTTATAATTTGTGCCAAAAAAATGAAATAAAACCCATAATTGGCATTGAGGTAATATTTGTCCAAAATATCCAAAATCAAAAACATCCCGACAATACATATATATTATTGTTGGCAAAAAACTATATATGATATCAAAATTTGGTGAAAATATCTACAGCTGCCAGTACTATTTGACTTTTTGATAAGCCAAGAGTAGACTTAGGAATGTTGGCGGAATATAGCGAATGACTAATATGTATACTAACCACACGAGACAAAGGCCGACTGTACAAAATGTACAAAGACTACGCACAAGATAAAGAAATAATCGATCAAATAGAATTGATACAAGATATAATACCAGAAATATATATAGAATTAATTGTGCAAGATTATGAAAAAGAAAAATGATTATCTGACTGCAATGCTAGAAGCATAAATCTTGCTCAAAAAATACAAAAAAAACTAATTATTAGTAGTAATTTTCATTATATACTGGCTGATGATAAGATTGCATTTGAGGTGGCTCTTTGCATCAAAGATGGCTTGCAAATTACTTCACCAGAACGTCGTAAAGTAAACTGAGATTTTCATATATTTTCTGAAAAAGAAATAGTAGACACAATGATCAAAAATAGCTTTGAGTCAGAATATATATATGATATCATAAAAAATAACCAGCAGATAGCAGATAGTATAGATATAAAATTTCCAGAATCCAAGTGAATATACCACTTCCCTAATTATCAAACATCTACAGATATAGATATACTATATGATGAATTTGGTAAATTATAAAAAAGCTTGAAAAACATAACAAAAATATTATACTTTGGCTAGATTTTATAATTTTATAGAAAATATATGTTAAATTTTTTTTATGATAGTTTGGATACTTTTACAAATCTAAAGTTTCCTACTAGAGATCAATTTATTAGTATGACATTTACTGTTGTATTTATGATAATTTTGGGTGGAATATTGATAGCCGGTATGGACTGAGTCGCAAGTTCTTTGATAAGTACATTTCATGATCTTATGATAAGATAATCTATATATGTAAAATTACACCTCTTCTAAAATTTTGGAAGATTTTTTTATTTAAAAAATGACTTTAAAAAAAATATTTATTTGAGGAATGGGCTTTATAAAAATATTAGTATAAATGAAGTAAATAAGATTTAATTTTGATAAATATAATAAAATACATATAGTCAGATTATTATTGATATAAAAAAAATGGCTACAGGTGGGCACGATCCACCGACCTCGGCCTTATGAGAGCCGCGCTCTAACCAACTGAGCTATGTAGCCAAATTACGAACATATATATAATGATTTTATCAATAATTGCAATTCAAAAAAATAAAGAAACTAAAAAAAGATTTTTATCAAAAAGAAAATGTAGTACAATAGCGCAATATTTGCTGGGATATGTAATTTTTACTAATATAGAATGAAATATCTGCAGTGTGATAATAGCTAGAACTGAAGCATATAGCTGAACCAATGACAAAGCATATCATTGAAAAATATATACATCTAGAACCAAAATTATGTTCTGAGAATGATGAAATATATATACATATTTGTGCTATGGTTTACGTATTCTTACCAATATCGTCACAAATATAAAATGAAAAATAGATGCAGTATTAGTACATGCAATTTTTCCTATTAGTGGATTTAAAATTATACCAAATAGATATAAAAATTTTCAAGAAAATAAAAATATAATCTGACCTTGAAAAGTTAGTAAAGCCTTATGAATTAGCTTATCAAATTATTGAGAAAACCTAACTTGAGATAAAATTCAGATTGAAAAATGATATGATTTTGCAAAAAATAAAGAAATTATTATTTGACCTAGGATTTGAATAGGACATGCTTGAGAAGAAGCGATTTTACTGCGAAGATTTAAATTAAAAAAATATACAAAATAACTTTTGTTAAAAAAAATTAATTCTTTGTAGAATTAACTATTTACTCTTGAAAATATATTATCAAATACATTTGGAAATGCCAATGCGATATTTGATAAAACTTTACGATTTAAGATTATATTTTTTTGACTGGCAGCATATATAAATTTACTATATTTGCTGTCTCTAGATTCTACTGCAGCAGTTATTCTTTCTATCCATAATCTACGAAAATCTCTTTTTTTTCTTTTACGATCTATATAACTATGTTGTCATTGTTTTACTAATGCCAATCTCACTTGTTTGTAAACATTTCATCTTCCAAGACGAAAACCCGTAGCCATTTTAATAAATTTTTTGTGTCTTCTTTGTCTTTGAAGTCAGTTTTTTATTCTTGTCATAATAAATCAATAAAATAATTAAAATATAAATATATACTATTTTTGTATTAAGTTTCTAATTTTCACTGCATTATGAATACTAGATTCCTTTCCTAAAGTGAAAACTTTATTTGATCTTCATTTATTTGTGAGTAAGTGACTTCTTCTACTTTTTTTGTGCATAAGTTTACCATTAGCAGTAACTTTTATTCTTTTAGCCATAGCCTTATTGGTTTTAATTTTTGGCATTTTTATTCGGTTTAATTTTTATAAAAATAAATTTAATTTTTTTTTGGATTGAATACTACACTAAATCATCTAGGTTCTTCTTTTATTCATTGAGTTTTGCCTGAATCTGCCAACTGCTCTATTACGGATATCATTTTTTCTTTAGCTTTATCTTTGTATATATTTTCTCTTCATTTAAGCTTTATGACAAGTCTAAGCATATATCACTCAGCTAATAATTCAACTCATTTTTTTATTTTTAGTTGTAGATCTGCCACTCATATATTATACTTAAAATCGATTTCTTTAAGTCACTTATTTGCTGATTTTTTTTTGGTGTTTTCATCTTTCTTTTTATTATATTGATGCTTACCCCAATCAATTATCTTACAAACTGCAGTATTTTTTGTAAAGTCATAGCTTATTTGTACTAAATCAAGTCATCTTTCTTCTGCCATAGCCAATGCATAATCTCTTCTATGAGTTCACAAATTTGTACCATCTTCATCATTTACTATTATTATATTAGCTTTTATAGAGTCATTTATAAATATTCTTTCAAATTGTTTCTTGTTTGGTTTATTTGGATTTTGAATTGGTATAGCCATACATATATGTATTGTAATAAATTGAAGGAGTATAATTACTCCCAACGGGAGTCGAACCCGTGTCATTGGAATGAGAATCCAATATCCTAACCACTAGACGATAGGAGCATAAGTCAGAATATATATAATATATATAAAATATAATCTGACTAAAGGATTATTTGGTAGTATTAGTTTCGGAAACCACGGAGTCATTTGCAATTACTTCATCATCCAATGTTTTAGGTTTAGCTACAAATTTATTTGGAACAGATGGAGTTGTTCTATTACTATTTGGATAATTATTATTTTTATGACTTCAGTCTATCATCTGTTTGGCTTGAGTACTTATTTCATAAGGAATTCATTTTTCTTCACAAACTAAAGCTCTCATAGATAATCAAATTTTGCGATACTTTGGATCCAAAGTTATCAATTTAGCTTTTACAACTTGTCATAATTTTAGCACTTCGGCAGGATTGTGAATTAGTTGATCTGTAATTTCATTTATATGTATCAAACCGTTTATATCGTCAAATATTCTCATAAATGCACCATAAGGAACAAATCTGATAACCTCACCTTGCACCGTATCTCACTGAGAGAATTTTTCTGGTATAAGTTTCCAAGGGTCTTCTTTGATTTGCTTCATAGATAAAGATATTTTACCATTATCCAAAGATATAACTTTTACTTTTATAGTTTGACCTATTTTACCAAATCTATCTATACTATCTACATGTCAATATGTTATTTCTGATATATGCACCAATCACTCTACAATTCATTCTATAGCTACAAATAATCAATAAGTACTAGTTCAACTAATGACAGCTTCAAACATTTTGCCTACAGCTAAGTCATTGATGATTTTTTCTCTTTGTTCTTTCATTGCTTCTCTTTCAGACAAGATAACTCTTCTATTATCTTCATCAATATCCAAAACTCTTACCTTAAATTCCTTACCTATGAGTGAAACAAGTTTATCAAAAATCTTCTCTTGATCGCCATCTTCTACTCTTGGATAATTTACTGGAGCTAACTGAGAAAGAGGTATAAATCATTTTATACCATGCATATCTATTAATAATCCACCAAGATTCGCCTCAGTTGGTATTACCGTTATTATTTCTTGACTCAAAGATTTAGCAGTGATATTATTTCGCACATCATGTTGCAATAATCTAGTAATACTAACTATATAATATCACTCTTCGTGAATTATTTCTGTAGATATTACCTCTACTTCTACCTCTCTACCAATACTAAGATCTACGTTATTTCTTTCCAAATCTTTTGCTTCTTTTGGTATAATTATACCCATAAATGTTGCATCACTACAAGCTATCAATACTCATCTATCATTTTTAGCTAAAATAACACCTGTAACTTTTCCTCATTCTCTTATTGATGGTACAAATAAATTTGTATCCAACTGCACTCTTTTCGCTCTTGGCATTAGTATATAAAATTGTTATGATATAAATATATATTATTTTAAACTTTTAATTTTAAGAATTCAGACATTTTGGCATAAGCTTGTATATCAGTATTTTTGATATATCTCAATAAAGATCTTCTTTTGGCGACTTTTTTTAGTAAAGATCTCTTTGCGTCTACATCTTTGTGGTTTTTAGCAACATGACCTTGTAACATTACTATTTGCATATTTGTAATACCTATTTGATATTCAGAACTACCATTATCATTTTGATGTTTTTTGAATTGTTCTAAATAACTTGGATCTTCAGTATCACTAATATTAAAATTCGATAAAGTAGTTTCTTCAATTTTTTTTGACATTTTTGGTGATATAGTATAAAAAATAAAATATGTATCCTAACAAATAGCAACCAACCATATAGCAAGGATAAATTTGTGATATATCAATAGTACGTCTAGCAAAAATGAATTGCCTTCGACTGGAATCGAACCAATATCTTATCCTTAGGACGGATTTATTCTATCCGTTGAACTACGAAAGCCAAAATAAATAGACTTAATGATAATATCTTTTTACTTATACATTTTTGACTATAAAATTCAAGTCAGAATTGATAAATAAAAAGTCAAAATATGTATATGATTTATATTTATATAAAAAATATTCTGACTATATTAACATATGCTAGTTTTGATTTTAGCCTTGATAGGTAAATTATAAAAATAGTTAATAATATATTAGCCATATATTAAATATATTTATTTTGTGTCAGAATATATATATTATAAACAATAAACAGTAAACATCCCAATCCAGCTAAAGCTGGGGGCTTTTTTAATCTAATTTAATTTCATTTTGTCATTGTTGTTCTATGTATTCTTTTATTAGTTTATC
>JAYWGF010000025.1:0-3074 GCA_043778395.1 bacterium
ATCCATCAGACTATCTCATAGAGTATTTTTTGATAGTTCATCTATTATATCATTATCGTTTATTTTTGCATTCGCTCCAAAATATACCTTTTCTCATCAATATGCCATTGATGCTTTGCTCATCATTCGTACTTTGGACATAGCAATCATTTTTTTGCAGTTATGCAGTCGATCATCTATTTTACTTATATCTCATAGATCTAAGAGCTCATAAATCTCTTTCGATGTTGTGATGATTTTGGTTAGATTGGCTGACTGGAAATTTCTTCGTATCATAGTTTTAGTTGCTTCTATTAGTTCTCTTTTTGATTTTTGAGATTCTATGTAGTCTTTGTACATTTTTAGGTACGTGAGTCAGTTTGTCTCTAGATACTCTATACTAAAATCTCCCAAAGTATAGTAGGCATCTTCTCGTCTAAGTTTTCATACTGTATCTGAAGTAGAGATAGTAGTTGATTTGTTAGTTTCTTTTGCTTCAGATTTTTCTATTGGTTCGTAGATGATTTTGGTCGGTGGGCACACGAGGCTTGCAAAATCTTTGGATTCATGAGCTCTCGATATCCTGCCCACAAATTGTGTGAGCTTGACGGGTGAGTGAATCGAGTAATGTATCGCTCATAGATTGAGTATCGGTATATCTAGTAGTTCTACTCATGTATTACACACCAGTATCATGTCTATTTTTCATGATTCCATAAACTCTTTTGCTTCTTGGAGAGATCAACTAGCCTTATGATTTTTATTGCCCGAGTGTACTACATATGTTTTAAGTCATTCAGATTGATACAGTTGCTCTAGTTCGTACAGATGGTTTATGTTTGCTCACATTCAGATTCATTTTACTGGATTTTCTTTATACAATTTTGATATATTTTCTATGATCAATTGATCAGCCCTGATAATTTGATCTACTTCTGCTCCTTTATTATCCTTTACTTTTCTTGATATATAATACTTGTCATAGCCATTGATCAGATCTGCTTGAGTATAATTTTTTTTAGAAACGTATTGAATTCACTCTCAAACTGGTATGCTTTTTATGGGCACTGATACTCATATCTCCAAAGCTTGTTGTTTGGTGAAACTATAGACGGTATTGTAATGATTTTTGACAGATTTGTGAGAATACGTTGGGCTTGCTGTCCAACAAATATTGTAGATATTAGTATTTTTATTGAGTATATCAGTTATGGTATCATCATATTCCTTTTCATCTTCATTATAGATTATTTGCTCTATATTATCTATATTTTCATCATCTTGTATTCCTTGATAGTCTGATTCTTGTGATTGTGTCATCGATTTCATCGCTAGGACAGTTTGAGGTCATATTCATCTATGAGCTTCATCACTATGTATTTGTGCAGGATACTCGCATGATGATAGTTTTTCCATCAGCATATCAAATAATTCTGGTGTATTTTTATGAATTTGGTTCAACAATCTATATGTGCATAAGATCACGCTATCTGCGCTAAGACAATGTATAACTCTTTTGAGAAAATTTTGATCTCATGAGTCTATATCGATGATGTGCTTGGGTGATTCTATGTCCAAATCAGTACTGATAATCTCTTTTGCATCTATGGATGGCAAATTTATCCAGCATGGTCATTTGCTCATTTTGATAATACGTTTGTATATCGTCGTTTTACCAAATCATGCTGCTGCATGTACAAGCACATCTCTTGTTCATCTATTGATAGCGGTATTTATATTTTCTACGCATTGTGACTGCTCCTTTTCTCGCGCAATAAAATCTGGTCATTTTTTAATTCAAAGTATATTGAGTGACATAATATGTTACAAAGTAGGTGTAAAAATATTATACTTTTTATGCATATATTGTCAAATATATATATAACAAGAACAAATATAAACTAGTAAAGATATAATCTTTAGTCTATATTATTAGTACTTAATATGAAATAGAGCTAAATAGTCAAAAATCATCACAAATTATCAAGTGAGTAGACCAACAATCTAAAAGATACTGAAGATGATGAGAAGTAGAGAACTCTACCCTAAACAATCTACAAATCATAGATTTAGAAGTCTGGAGTATTGATTATAAAGACTAGTAAAGGTAGAAACAAAAGTACTCAAAGGCAATGCAATCTAGCGTAAAAAACACTACTGAAAACTGCAGCTAATCTTATGTACAATACAATCAATTTTCTTTAATCAGTATATCAGTATATGAGTGATTTGTATCATAGCCTACAGCTAGAATGTACTGAGAAATCTCACTGTTTTCATCTTCTTATAATCTTTGATGTAAGATTCCTGTGAACATGAAAATAATGGGCAATATCTTGAATCTGTACTCAATCTGAGTATTGTTCACACGCCTGCTTACGCAGGCGAACTAAAAGTAAATTGTGCATGATCATATGTTAGAGTGTAAAGTACACTGGTTATGTACACAACCTGGTAATTTCTAACAGATAAGACCTCTACATGAAGTTTTGTGCATGAAAATTTTGAAAATAAAAACTATAATCCAATAATACACTACAAGATATGCTGATATCAATCAGATTATCACTAATGCAATAGTGATAGTAACTGATCAAATCAAGTGTCGCGCACTAAAATATTTATCTATCTTGTATTTTAAATATTTTTGAATAATCTAATTTTTGGCCTTGAGTATTGGGCGAACTATTTACTACCAAAATTCCCATGAATAAATCAGATTGATGTACGTGTACCTCATGTACGTGCCAAAGTTGTGATTGTGAAGTATGATGTGCGTGTTGCAATATCACAAAATCATAATTATTTGATAATTTATACTAACTATTTTCGCATTATCTTTTTATCTATACCAATAAATAATTTTTCTGTTAAAAATAATTTTGCAGTAAATATATTAGTATCACGCTTTGCATAAAACAATTATTCTTTTATTAGATTTAGACTATGAAAACTTATAAGCCGCTTATTATTGGATTGTGTTTGATTTGAATTATTACATTTCTTATTAGCAAAATATATTATTGATTTGAACTACAAAGTATGTCGAGTATGCAAGTACTTATGTGAGTTTGGTTTCTTATTTTCGGTCTAAT
>JAYWGF010000026.1:0-9008 GCA_043778395.1 bacterium
GTCACTAATTTTCCACTAAACATATACGTTATCAATCTAGCTCACCATAATATAATTTTACGAAAAACTGGTATATTTTTGGCCTCTCCGCCATTTACAAATCTGCTTCATTGTATAATATCTATATTTGGGTTTTGATAAATGTATTTAGCAAAAATTGACATATCTTTTATGTCCATCTGACCATCACTATCAAAAAAAACTACCCAATTTATATCTAGTATATCGCCATATTTGCGGAAAAACTCTATTCAAGTTTTGTTACCTCAACCATGTTTACGATTTATAGGATGTATGATTTGCAATATCAACTTATCTGGATATTGTTCAATCTTACTATCTACGATTGACTGAGTATCGTCTGTGCTTCAGTCGTTTATTATTAGTATTTTGGAATATCCATCGTTGATAATTTCATCTATTACGTTGCCTATCATTTTTTCTTCATTATATCATTTTACCATAAACATAAATTTTCATTTAGGTATATTTGTGTCATGTATATATATAGGTTTTTGAGCAATTTCGTAGATTACTTTGCTAGATATATATATATTATTGATAGTCAGACTCGTGATCAGTCTGCCAAAATCATAATTATCTTTAGTAATTTTGTGCAACATTTGCAAAGACATATACGCCAAAAAAATGATTGCTAAATAAGCTATCAGCATACCTCACTGCGTAATACCAAATACATTTGCAAATTCTACCAATAAATATGGCTTGAATATAAATATAACTACTACCATACCACCACCACCAAATACCAAAAAATGTAACAGATTCATCTTACCTCTGCGATATGCATCTAGTGCAAACAGCGCAAGAATTACGCCAGAAATCACTATTATGAAATTTAGTAATGAGGTCATTCGTTAAATTTTACAAAAAATAAAATTAATTTTTGCCTATTATTTTTAGTTTTGATATTTCATAATCAAGATTTGAAATTTTAGTTTTAATTTCTTCAGCTTTTTGTTTTTTACCTTGTATTATATCTTCTGGAGCTTTTGTAAAGCCTGGAGCCATTAGCAACATTTCTATATCAGACAAAAATCTTTTTTCTACTTCTATTTCTTTTTGGAGCTGTAATATTTTTGCCTCTACATCAAATTCTTTTTTAATTACTTTGATTCAAATTTTGTTATCAAGTATATATACAGACTCATATTCATCATCATTTATATTTATAGATCATATATATATATCTATATTACCAATTTTTATCAATGTTTTCATAAAATCTTCATAACTACGCAACAATTTACCAAACTCGCTATTGCAATATATATATGCATCTACTAGTTCATGATTTTTTATATTATTCTTACTTCTAAGATTACGAAATTCCGATATCATATCTATCAGTATAGATATATAATTATTTTGTATATGGTCTATAGCTATAGATTTTGCAATTGGTTGTATTATCAAAAATCCCTCAAATCATATTTGAGACCAAAGTTTTTCAGTCACAAAAGGTATATATGGATGCAGTAATTTGCATATTGATCAAAGTATATATATCAGGATATCATGAGTATATTCTGACTTTTCAAGTTTACTGATTTCTATATATCGATCGCAAAAATCATGCCACACAAAATTTATCAAATCTTGTACATATTCTCATATTTGATATTTTGATATATTTTCTTCTTGTGAATTTGATATTTTGTTTAGTCTTTGCAATATCCATCAGTCAAAATCATTTATCTGAGATACATTATTTACAATTTTAGTTTTTAGGTTTTCATAATTTATGCTAGATTCATCTTTGCCATCTATAGTATTCATATATACAAATCTGCTTGCATTCCAAAGTTTATTTATAAATCTACTACAATAATCCGTCTTGGTAGTAGAATAATTACTATCTCCACCAGGACTAATTCACATCACTACAGATAATCTCAGTGAGTCAGCTCATATCTGTGATATCACTTTGTTTGGGTCTACTACATTTCATATTGATTTGCTCATTTTGATTCATTTTTCGTCACGAACTATACCATTAAAAAAAATTTCACGAAATGGTAATTTTTTTGTATTTATCAAGCCTAGTATACACATTCTAGCTACTCGTGTAAATATAATTTCATAACCAGTTGTCAATATAGATTGTGGATATCGGGTATTGAAGTCTGAGGTATTGTCAGGTCGACCAAGTGTAGTCATAGGCCATAATCCACTGCTAAACCAAGTATCCAATACGTCACTATCTTGCTTTAGTCATTTGGCTCCAGTGATAGCCTCTATATCCAATAAATAATTATTTTGGATAGATTTGATATATATATTTTCTGATAACATATCTATCAATAAATCTATATTATCGTCATTTGCATCTGATGACAGACTATCCATTATTTTTACAAAATTATCAATTTGCAAAAGCGCATCTGGATTATCACTAAATTTATTTTGGTATATATTTGTATATATTTGATATATTTTGCCTTGCTGTGGAACTAATGAAACTTGCAATAGCAAATCTATCAATTCTCATATCTCAAAAGGATTCTCTAATCTACCATCAGCGACCAGGTTGAAGATAATTAAAGTCAGAATATATATATTATCTTTATTGATTTTTTCTATAATTATATCTTCATGTAGACAAAAAGTCTGTCAATCGCTACTATGCCATATAGGTATGCGATGTCACCGCCAAAGTTGTCTACTAATGCACCAAGGACGGATATTTTGCAACCATCCAGTAAATTGAGACTCAAATCTACTAGGAAATATTTTTAGGGTATTGCTTGTTACTGCATCGCAAGTTTGCAAAGCTACATCAGATACATTTACAAACCATTGCTCACTCACCATAGGCTCTATTATCGTTCCACATCTTTCACAGCAAGGTACATTATGTTCATAATCTTCTTCTTTTATTATACTTCACTTTTCACGGAGAATAGTGATTATGTTATCTTTGTACTGGACAGCTGACTTACCTACAAATTCATGACCTAATATATCTGTAAAATTTCAATTTTTGTCTATAGCTAGAATATTTGTAGGCAAATTATGTCTTTTCGCCAAATCATAATCGTTTGCATCGTGGGCGGGGGTTATCTTGAGTGCGCCAGTACCAAATTCTATCTCTACATAACTATCACCAACTATAGGTATCAAATCTAGTGTCAATGGTTTTACTATTTTTTTACCAATCATTTTAGTAAATCTAGGATCTTTGGGATTTACCGCAATAGCTACATCTCAAAACAAAGTTTCTGGTCTAACTGTAGCTATATCTATACTACCGTTTCATCATTCCAAAAAATATCTAATATAATATAACACACTCTGAGTGGGTTTCATAACTACTTCTATATCGCTAATTACAGTCTGACAACTAGGGCATCGATTTGTAATATATGTATCACGATATATTCTGCCATCTTTGTGTAAATTACCAAAACTTTTACGAACTGCTCTGCTAAGTTTTTCAGATAAAGAAAATTGCTCCCTGCTTCGATCCAAAGATCCACCCAATTTTTTGAGTTGAGAAAGTATTTCCTTTCTGCTATCTGTAGCAAAATTCCATACCTCATCCAAAAATTTTGCACGACCAAGTCATGATTTTGTTATTCATTTTTTGGATAATATTCATTCTACTTTGGCTTGAGTAGCTATACCTGCGTGATCTGTTCATGGTATCCACAAAGTTTTGCGTCCAGACATACGATTATACCTTATCAATATATCTTCTATAGTCATTACCAAAGCATGCCCCACATGCAAACTACCCGTCACATTTGGTGGTGGTAATGGTATAGCAAAATTCTCATCACTATATATATACTCGGCTGCATTAGACGCAGATTGCTGCAAACTATGTACATGATTTGGCTCAAATAAATTATTATCTATCCAAAGTTTATATATTTCTGATTCTATATTGTGATCATATTTTTTATTAAATGTTGTCATTTATTATTTATGTAGTATTGTTATATAAAAAGAATTGTCTGACTTAATTAACCTAAGCTTCGTTTATCACATCAAATCAAGTACTATAAGAACCCAATATTGCAAATCATAATATATTTACATTTGGTTTTATTCTTTTGATTTTTTGAGAGATAATATTCATAGTCGCACCACTTCAAAACACATCATCAATTAGCAATATATTATTGATATTATCATTTATACTAAGTAAATCTACTTCAAATATTCTATCAGCATTAGTTATTCTATCGCAAAATATTCTTATATTTTTTTGTGCTTGTTGTTTTTCTAATTTATTTTTTAGTATATTTATATATATGTATTTTGAATTCTTTAGATTAGTATTATATTCTGACTTACATATATCTTGTATAATTTGATTTGTACTCGTAGGTCTTTCTGAATTATTTGGTATTACGCATATTGTATCTATATTTTTTCTATTTATAAAGTCAGCAAAATTTTGACTTGCAAATATACTTTTTGTCCGATTATATATATTATCTCTATTAGTTTCAGAAAATCACTTAAATTGTTTTAGTAACTGATAATCAGCAGATTCTATAATAGTAAGTTTGTCAATTTGTTTGTAATACAATGAATCTAGATATATATCACTATCACATCATATATATTTATCCTTTAGTGATATAAGTTTGGAGCTAGCATTGTAATATCACTCTGGTCATTGAAATTGCACCAAATTCATAAATCGTCATACTATATTCAATAAACCAGATACTACAGATTTTTCATTTAATTTATTTTCAATTCTATTTATGGCTTTTTCAAAATTTGATATTCACAAATAATTAAATTCAAACCCAAAATCTTTTGCAAATGATATATATTTATCTTTCATATCATCGGAATTACTGCATATCCAGAAATAAGCAAATACATTATATATCATATTTGGTGTAATTTTTGTACCATTTTGATTTATTTTATACAAAAAATCTCAAACCTGACTACAAACCAAATCTATATCAATTCATTTTAGTAATTTACTATGAATATTTATATCTGATTGACTAGCTCAATTTTTTATAGATTCATAGTTTTGATCTATAAGTCTTATTTGCAAATAATCTCAACTTATAGATTTGAGATATATTTTGTACATATATATAATTAAAATTATTGATAAAAATACTACACATACATATTCAATTTATATATATCTTAGGATATTTCAATATCAATAAGTGTCAATAGTCTATATATATATAATTTATTTCAAAAAAGACTTGACAAAATAATAAAGTCAGACTATATCTTTGATATATATATAAATTATAATCCTTAGTGTTATATTAGTTGTCCAAAACCTCTTCTCGTCCATCTGTCAATCCATCATCCAAATATTGATGAATTGCATTGCGCGTAGCAAGTATAGCTATACAAGCAGCACGGACGCGCTTTGATGATACTTCAAATCACTCCTGTACCATAAATTTATATCATAAAGTCAAAACTTGATTGATATCTACACCCAACGCAAGTTCTGTCCAAAAACTAGCCGCAGCTGTAGTAATCATGCTTGTATTACCAGCAAAACTTATTTTAGAAATCTTACCATCACTAATTTGCAAATATATAGTCAAATCATCTCCGCAGATACTATTCCCTTCTGATCTTGAAATCGTGAAATCTTTCATTATATAGTTATTGACTGGATTTTTATAATATTCACTTATCAAATCTATCATGAACCAAATTGCAACTAATCAAATAAATAAAATAATAATATATATATTAGGTGTAGGAATATTCATCATCGGATGATATTACTTGTATATTGATATTATAACTAAACCCAAAGACATTTCAAATAAAAATACTATATCATATACCAAATTAGATAAAAATAATATAGCTGATAGCAATATATATATTTATGGATATCAGGGGGATATTCTGACTTCTCGTGGTGTCGGATTTTTGGATATGGATAGTGATAATATCATAACAGTAAGCCATAATATAGATAAGTCAGACAATACTTACTATATACATGACTCCAAAAATAATCAAAAAATAAATATAGATAATATATACAAATCATCTGGCGAAGACTTATCACTGATATATAGCCAAGAATATTTACGCAAAAATGTGACCAGTATATGAATAAATTGAGATTTTTATAAAATCACGGATAACACAGCCAATAGCTGATATATATATCTATCGTGACAGGTAAATCCATGACAGAGCGGATCGCCAGTGTATTGCGATAACGATGTAGAAATTTGTGGAATCATAATAGCAAACAATGAACTCAAAAATCAAATAAAAATATTACTAATAAATCAAAAAACAATAAGTGATGTAAAAAAATAAAATCAATTTGAAAAATGAATCATAATATATATATTGATAATGAATTTATATTTTTTTAGATAAAATATGCAAACAATATTGTTTTTGTTGATGTTAGTGACTGGGTTTACGCTTACTTGATCTGTATTATTGATGAGTCCAAAAGGTGGAATTGGTTTTTGAATATGAGGAATATCAAGCACAAACGAATATGGTAGTCAAAAATCTATCGAAAGCACACTTAAAACTGTAGCTACAATATCAGCGATAATATTGATAGTATGTAGTTTGTTTTGGCCATATATCAAATAATTGTATATATATAAAATTGCATATATTGTATTTAATTAGATTATCAAGAAAATATCTCTCAAAAATTTTTTGGGCTATATTTTTTTTATAATATAAAATATTTTTATTATAAATTTATATAAATTAAATGGTTTATATATTTGGACTACTCATATAAAAATAAATTGGTAATCTAATGTATAAATATAAACTAGTTTACTATAGTAAAATAAATAAAATATATATATTTGAATATATATCAAATATATCATAATGACTTGTAATTTGATTTTTTTAATTTATATATACCATACCCTATGGTTAGGTTTATTCATAAAATTAAATAAAAATGATAAATCAAGATTGTATAGAGAATTGTACTAAATGTATGATGGACTGCGAAAAGTGTGTTGATGATTGTGTAACTAAGTGACATGTAGAATGTGCAAAATTATGTAGAGACTGTGCTGATATATGTAGTTTGTGTATTAGACTAAACGCTAGATGATCTATATTTTACAAAGATATGTGCGCACTATGTGCAAAAGTTTGTGAAAAATGTGCAAATGAATGCAAAGCAAAATGATGTGATATGTGTGTAGAGTCTTGCATGAAGTGTGCAGAATGTTGTGAAAACTGTAGTAAATAAAAAAATACTAGCTAAAGTCAATATTGTTTTCTCACAAAAAATATATATATATTTTGGCAAAATATTTGATAGCTAAGAGTTTCTACTAACCATAGGTTTTTATAAAAAATAGTAAAGTCAGAATATATCTATGATATAAAAAAATAAATAAAATTTACATAAAAATATAAAATGATAGCAAATAATCAAAAACTTCAAAAAGAAATATTGACTGGACTCAAAAAATCAATCTGAACTCTAAATAAAGTAATAAATATGGTAGAAAATGATATATATTGTGTAGATATAGCAAGTCAAATAAACGCAAGTATAGGTCTACTAAAATCAGCAAACAGCAAAATGCTAGAAAATCATATAAGATGCTGCGGTCCCAAATTTTTGGCAGCAAAAGATGAAAATACAGTAAATGAATTTGTAAAAGAACTAATGCAAACTTGGTCAGTCACAAATAGATAATTTTTTATATAAGTATAAAATAAGAATGAAAAAATATACACCACTTATCATATGACTATCAATCATCATATCTACTACATATATATATTCTCAAGTGTTACACAGTTATGAAATATTTGGAATGATGACTATGAACATATTTATGGCTATGCGATTTGGATGTTTTGGTATTATAAAATTGATAAATTTGGATCAATTTGCGAAGTGATTTGCAAAATATGACTTATTGGCAAATTATATACCCGTTTATGGATATATATTTCCAATCATAGAAATATTACTCGGATTTGCATATATAATAGATACCAATATGAACTATTATATACCTATAAATATAATAGCAATCATAATTACCTGACTTACAAGTTTATGAATTATTATAAAGATATTTGATAAAAAAGATGATTTAGCGTGTATGTGCATGTGAAGCAAATTTACTACACCACTTGGGTTGGTTTCGCTGTTTGAGCAATTGGCAATGCTATTTATGGCTATATGAATGCTACGATATATGCACAGTATCAATATATGATGATCTATGATTATGCAAGGCATGAATATGTAGATACAAGATAATTATGTATATCATATGGCGATATCAGTAAAGTTATGTATATCATAAATATATCCTGACTTGAATCATAATATATAATATATATACTACGATTATAAAAAAATATAATAATAAAATCAATGAAAAATTCTTTATTCAAAATCATAATATATATATGTGGAGCAATGTATCTAGCAAATACATCGGTTTTTGCTCACAATACAATTATGGATAATTATAGTCCAAACTCTTCGCATCATCATGATGATATAAATGATAACAATAACATAAATGCAATACAAATCAATAACATAAATGATAAAAATAATTTTGGATGCGAAAATAGCTGATGCAAAAATCATTGTTATAATATAGAAAACAGCAAAATTACAATAATATCAAATAAATTATCACTAAATACCAAAAATACGCCAAACATAATAAAGTCAGAAAATATAGCTAATATACCCGTATATATATATTCACAAAAAAGCTTTTTGGCAAAATATATATATGACGAACGATTATCAACAACTGATCAAAAATTTATAAAATTTGCTGACTTAATTTGAGTTATAGTTTTGATTTGCTAGCATTATTTGCACATATAAGCATACAAAAATAGTAAAAATTTTATAACTTTAATAAAATAATAATAATAAATATGAACAAATACATAATAACAGTATTGTGAATATCTGCAATAATATTATCTGGATGCGGTAACACAAATACAACTAAAGTAGCTCAAAATCCAACAGAACCAAAATG
>JAYWGF010000027.1:0-8692 GCA_043778395.1 bacterium
ACTGATTTCCTGGCAAAGGCACTATTCTCAGTTCAGACACATCTTTTCATAAATCAACAGGTCTTTCTATTGCTAGTGCTTTATCATTTGCAAAAACCAAAAATCACACAAATAAAATAAATATATATATTAAGTATTGTCTGACTGATTTCATTTTGGGTATTATATTTGATTAAATCTAAATTTTATAATGAATAACTCAAATAATCAATAAATATATATATTATATTCACTAAAACAAAATTATAACATTAGATATAGGATAAATATATCTTTATACAATTTATAATCCAATAAATAAATATTTTTTTTTATTAAAAACTACAAAATAGTATATTACTTAGTGACTATAGATACAAACCAGAATATAGCACTGACTATCAGCCAACTACATCATATAAATATCAATGCTATAGCTACATTTTTGACAGTAGCAAAAGCCTTTTTTTGTTCTGCATCATCTTGTGCAAAAAATAACATCTTAAATCATGCAATCAGCAATATCACTATAGCTATAAATGCCAAAAGAGCAAGTGCTTGATTTATTACATTTTTGATTTTGGGTAATATACTGTTTTCTAGTGCTGTAGTATCTGATGAACTTATACCATTTTTGGCATTTGGCACATCTGGATTATATTTTGATACTTGATTAAAAAATCATGCTTGCGCAAAAACATTACTACCAATCATAATTAGTCAGACTATAAAGCTAATATAAACTCTAGTGATAAAATTACATATATATTTTTTCATGAATAATTCTAGTTTATAATAAATAGTATTACTTAGTGACTATATCTACAAACCAGAATATTCCAGATACTATCAACCAAGATATACCAATAAATATCAATGCTATAGCCACGTTTTTGACTGTAGCAAAAGCTTTTTTTTGTTCTCCATCATCTTGAGCAAAAAATAACATCTTAAATCATGCAATAAGCAATATCACTATAGCCACAAATGCCAATAGTCCTAATGCTCGATTTATGATATTTTTTATTGATGCTAAAAATTTATTTGCTGCACTTTCGGGAATATTAAAGTTTCATTTATTTGTTTCCAATCCAGGCAATCATGGCAAATTATCAACTTTTTGGGCATTCCATTGAGCCAATGCACTATTTGCAGTCAATATAATCGTAGTAATCAATACAGAAACTTGAAGTTTGATTTTTGTTAACATTTTTTCTTATTAATTTATATAAAATTTTGGCAATAGCTTCTTATATATTATATATAGCCTGAACAAAATTGTCAAATAATTATTGGTATAAATAATATCAATATTTTATTTTATATCATAAATCATAGTATAAAACAAGCTTATTTGAAAATATATATATAAATCATATTTTTATAAAAAAAATAAATACATACAAAAATAAATACGAAATATATAATAGGTATTTACATTTTGTTATATTAATATAATATACTTGACAATATAAAATATTTGTGTATAATATGATTGTTGAAAATGTCAATAGACTTTTGAAGCAGTTTTATTTTTTTATACACAAATCAAAATGATTTTTCAAAAAAAATTAATAGTCAGACTATATCTTATGTTATGATTATTTAGTATAATAGGCATGTATCTTACGCTATCTTGACGGACATATCCTATTAGTGAAGTAAGCAAACCCGAGTGCAAAAAATACACTCGAGCTGAAATGTGAGATGATTGTAAGATGCCTTTGCCAAAAATAGATATAAATGATCTAAAAACTTACGCTAAAGATCAAAATAATCTTTTTGTTTATAGTGATTTGTGGTGAAGCAGTTATAGTGATGGTTGGAATACTTCAGTAGGTAGCAGCCCATGAATAGATATAGCTACCAGCAATGGTACTCCAGTATATAGTATATGAGATTGAGAAGTGATAATATCCAAACTTTGGTGAGAATTTGGTAATACAATCACCATCAGACATATACATAAAGGATGATACATATATAGTAGTTATAGCCACCTGAATGATCGCGATGTAAAAGTTTGAGATACAGTAACAGAATGACAATTGATAGGAAAAGTATGAAGAACGGGCTATGTAAGATGACAATATGGAAACCATTTGGATTTTCAAATAACTACAAAAACCAGCAAAACTAGCTTCTATCCATATAGCTTTAATGATTGTAAAATGTGAGAGTATCATGAAATGATAGAAGGTGGATATTGTAGAGATAAGATATTTGAATATACGGCAGATCCTGTAGTATTTTTGAATACAAATGGAGAAGTATTATATAATGATCCTAGTACATATTCTCAAACTAGCAATGAATACAAACAAGCTCACGCAGCAGCTAGTGAAATAAGCAAAACAAATATAGTAGATGATAAAACCAACAAAATTAAAAATATAATATTAGGTAAAAATACTCAAATACAAAATGATATAAGTAATAAAAATATCAAAACAGATAACCAAAAATTAGCAATAAATAATATCAAAAAAAATGATACAGCCAAACTTTGAAAAGTATATAAATTCACTATACAAACAAACAAAAAGCAAATGGAAACTATCAAAGTTAACGAAGAAGATTGATTACTAAAAATAGGTAAAAATACAAACAAAGAAAAGACAACCGCCGATGTATATATCAAAGCTATCAAGAAATGAAATACAACTATAAAAATAATGGACGGCAAAAAACTTATCGCATCATATAGTCTAAAAATCACATAAAATTCACTATGACTTGACTGTCATATTGTTTTTTTTATATATATATAAATAAATCATAAATGTAAATAATATGAATATACTATCTATAGATTGGTGACAAAAATATATATGATTAGCCAGAACTGATAAAGAATGATTTATTTTCCCTGTTTGATATATAGATAATGACGGTGAATCTATTTTTCAAATAAGCAATATAGTCTGACAATACCAAATCTCACAAATAGTAATATGAAAGCCAAAAGATCCAAAAATTTCTACCCATATCACCAAATTCGCCAGACAAATATATATCTCTACCGAGATACAAGTAGAATTTATTGATGAAAATTATACTACTACTATAGCAAAAAATAAAACCTGAATATATACAAAATCAGCAATAAATGATGTAGTTGCAGCTATGGAGATATTGAGAAGAAAATTATGAACATAATAGTAAGTTGACGTATATAATAATAGATTTTTTTGTAGTTTATTTTTTAGTTGAATTTGACTTCAAACATAAAATATATATATTGAGGTTCGTTAAGATATTAGTAATATTTATATCCGGACAATGACACTAAACATTTCAAACTACATATATATCATTATTCAAATTGCAAAAAAACAATATAAAAAAATATTATTATAAATATAGTATCAATAAATAAATTTATTAGATTTTTAGTAAAAATAAATATGCTTCGTCCATGATGATTTCCAGAATATACTCCTGACCAACAAGCTATTTTTGATAAGATATTATCAATTATTCAAAATACTTTTGATCAACATAACTATCAGCATATATATACGCCAGCCGTAGAACCTATAGATATTCTCAAAAAATGATGAGACATAATAGATCAGCAGGTTTTTGGATTATATTGACTTGCTCAATGACCCCAAGACACAAAAGATTACGCCCTACATTTTGATCTTACTATACCCTTGGCTAGATATATATTGGATCATAGAAATATTCTGACTTTTCCATTTCGTAGATATCAGATACAACCAGTACGAAGATGAGAAAGCACAAAAAGATGAAGATACAAAGAATTTTGGCAATTTGATGTAGATACTATATGGTATAGCGATACCAATATATGAACACGATATGACATAGAAACCATAAGTATTATAGACAAAACCATGACCAATATATGTCAAAAATTTGATATAAATATAAATAAAATACTAAAAATATCTCATATATCTCTCACCAAAAATTTCTTAAAATCTAATTGACTTGATGATGAGTGTACAAATTTAGTACTAAAGCTATTGGATAATTATTACAAAATAAAAAAAGAAGAATTTGAAAAAAAATTATATACTATATTGCAATGAAGTAATATTATCGAAAAAAATTATCTATATATATATGATACCATACTAAAACTTATAGATTCCAAAAATCCATCAGATCTATATATATATGAGTGATATTCTGACTTACAAACTATAATACAATGACTAGAAGAATTGGGTATAAAATATGAATATGATGTATGTATAGTAAGAGGACAAAATTATTACAAATGAATGGTATGCGAATGGATGGATATAGATGATATATCACTATGATCGTTAGCTTGATGAGGTAGATATGATGGGATTACGGATTTTATAGATTCTAAGCAATCATTTAGCGGAGTCGGTGCAAGTTTAGGTAGATTTGTAACACTAGCAATGGAAAAGATATTGACCAAAGATATATCAAAAAGCGAAGATAAATACATATTTATAAACTTTGGAACTGAGACGCGAAGCGATTTAGTCAGACTATACCAATCATATATATCACAATGAAAAATATGTGAAATATATCCTACAAATGCGAAACTTAGCAAACAGTTTGAATATGCAGATCGTAAAAAAATAAATCATGCTATCATATTGTGATCAGATGAAAAAAATAAATGAATTTATAAAATCAAAAACTTAATAGATGGGATACAAACTGATATAATATATGATAACTAATAGTTATCATCAAATTTATAAAATAGTTTGATTTGGTAAAATATTTATATATACCATAATCATATCAAAAAATACTGACAAAATGTTTATTTTATATAACTTACAAAATATTTATAGTAAATGCAAAATATCAAAATAGTCATAGATATATGAAATGGATTTGTAAAATGAGTAGTAGTGACTGAAGAAAATAGTAAACATTCTGTATTGCTAAAAGATATAGTCAAGACTAAATGAATGAGAAAAGGTAAAATATTAGATTACAATGAGATAGCTGGATGTATAGCACAAGTCATAACCAATTTTCAAAAAAAATTAGGGTCAGATTATGTTGACGATATATATATCACTATATCTCATCCTGATATGTATATATCTAGAATCAGTGAGCAAAAAAGAATCCTTAGCAATAAAATTGATAATGGAGATGTGCAACATTTGTACAAAGTGATAAATGATAGTAGTGAATTGGCAAATTACGAAATGATCAAGACTATTCCTGCATTTTGGGTGATAGACGATAATCAAAAAGTACTCGATCCTATATGAATGGAATGCAAAAAGCTAGAATTATTCGCGGATATGATATACTTGCCCAAAAATTTCTACCATAGTTTGACAGAGCTGTTTGATAAATTGCAAATAAATGTTGCAGACATAATCCCCAATATATTGTGATCTGTAGAGTTGGCTATGGATTATGACAGTAAGGATTTATGATCTATAATCATAGATATATGACATAATCAGACTTCATGGTCAGTTTATGAAAATGGTATATGTATGTGATATTGAGTTATGCCTATTTGATGAGAAGATGTGACCAAAGATATATCTATAGGTATGCAAATAGACATCAAAGAAGCTGAAACTACGAAACTTGAATATGCTACACTATTATCAGAAGATAATTTGGAAAAAGATAGTCAATTAGACCAAGCATTTCTCAAAGAGATAGTGACCGCAAGATATGAAGAAATATTTGATAAAATCAACAATAGATTGCAAGAAATGGATAAAGACGGCAGATTGCCTGGATGAGTAATATTGACATGATGAAGCAGCAAAATATCTTGAGCTACATCTTTGGCCAAACATATATTCAAACTATCATCAGTATTAGCAAAAGATAAACATCTAAATATTTGAGAAATAAGCAATAATCTACAATTTACAAATATATTATGATCATATTACCGAATTGGCAAAAATAATGTAGTAAACCAGTCTAGAGGGATGAAGATAAAAATCTGAACTTGACGAGCCAAATGAGTCCGAGACTTCGTCAAAGACATATTTTAGTATATATATAAGATATATTGTCTGACTTACATTACTAAAGCTAATTTTACTACATAATATATAATAATCATGTACAAAATAAAATCAGCTATATCTGATGAGAATTATAATTTATATTTGGAGTACGAAGACGGCACAAAATGAAATATAAATTTATCGAATCTGGTAGGTAAGTGAATATTCGAATACTGGAATGACCTAAAGAGCTTTCTGAATGTTAAAATAGTACAAAATGGTAGATCTATATATCGAAATGATAATATAGATATGTGTGCTGATAGCTTGATGATAAAAATCACTAATAAAAATCCATATTTAGCAACTTAAATATATATGCAACAATGCCATCAATATCAAGATTCTTTGGTATAGTAATATATCTATATACACAAGATCATAATCCACCACACTTTCATGCAATATATAATGATGAAGAAATATTAATATCAATAACAGATCTCAGAATATTAGAATGAAGTATGAAGCCAAAGGCGTTATGACTAATTATGGAGCGATCAAGACTAAATCAAGATAAGCTTATCGAAAATCGAAATTTGATGATAGAAGATCAAGAATTAAAGCAAATTCCACCCTTGGAATAATAATTTACATACATAATATATATATAATGTGAGCTTGAAAATGAGAAATGAATTCTGCGATAAATAATTCAAAAAATTTAGTAGAAAAATTAGACATAGTATCAACACAAAAATATAAAACTCAACTTTGAATAGCTTGGGCAAAAATTGCTGGTAAGATAAAATATTGACCAGACTGAGTAAAAGAAAAAAAAGCTAATTTTATTGAAAATAATAATTGAAAAATACATATAGTAGATGAGAAGGAGTGAGTTGTTATATTTAAACACAAAAGTTGAGTAAAAAGACTTTGAAAAATACTTGTATCGGACAAATGAGCAGAGTTAGTTGAAAAAAAAACTATTAATTTTTCACAAAAGCTAGATATTGAACTAAATGAATATTGTAGTGGTTATGAAATGTTATCAGATAATTTGAACAATAATTATGAATACGAAAGCATAGAATTAGATAGATATGATGATACTAAAAATCATTATGTCGCTAGTATAAAATGATTTAAAAATTTAGAGAAAAGATTTATTGATGAAAGTCCTATTGTCTATCGTGTTTATGAAACTATAAAATTAGAGTATAAAGATTGAAAATTTATACCAGTAGTAGAATAAGGTCAGAATATATAACTAATATATATTAGTAAAAATAAAATTTATATATAAAATAAATAAAAATAACATGGTAGTAACAGAAATCAACCCCGACTTCATACCTGGAGCTAGAATCAAAGTAATATGAGTAGGTGGTGCAGGTAATAATGCACTAAATCGTATGATCAAAGAGCATTTGGAGTGAGTGGATTTTGTAGCAGTAAACACTGATGCACAGGCACTAGCAAATAATACAGCACCCAAAAAAATAAATATAGGCATGAATTTGACCAAATGACTAGGCGCATGAGCAAATCCAGATAATTGACGCAAAGCCGCTGAAGAGTCTGTAGACGAAATCAAATCTGTATTGTATGATACGGATATGTTATTTATCACTTGCGGTATGGGCGGCGGTACTGGTACTGGTGCAGCACCTGTAATTGGTCAAATAGCAAGAGAAATGGGCATATTGACTATATGAGTAGTTACTAAACCTTTTGGTTTTGAAGGTAATAGTAGATTCAATAATGCATACGAGGGTATAGAAAAAATGAAAGCATCAGTGGATGCACTGATAGTTATACCAAATGATAAAATATTTAATATAGTAGACAAAAAAACAACATTTAACCAAGCATTTTTGCTTATAGATAAGATATTGCTACTAGGTGTACAGGGTATAGCCGAGCTTATCACTAGACCAGGTCTTATCAATATCGATTTTGCGGATATCAAGACTATAATGGCAAACAGTGGTACTGCATCATTGGGTATTGGTTATGCTGATGGTGAAAATAGAGCCGTAGAAGCAGCTCGTCAAGCTATAGAAAATCCACTTTTGGAATCAAGACTTAGTTGAGCCAAAAAAATTATATTTGCAGTGACAGGTGGTAATAATCTGACTCCAATAGAAGTGCAAGAAGCTAGCAAAATAGTAGAAGAAATTGCCGACCCTGATGCAAATATCATATGGTGAATGACCATAGATGATAATTACAATGAAGATGAAGTAAAAGTGACCATTATAGCTACAGGTTTTCAATCCGAGCAAGAAACAGCACTCACCAAACCCACTCAAAGAGATCTTCTAGGTCGTCGCATAGATCCAAATTCAAATTTCAAAACTAGTAAATCATCAAGCTTTTTTGACAGAGCCCTAAAAGAATCTGAATCCAATGACAAAAATATATCAGCGCCTCAACCTCAAGAAGATACAGAAACTCCAGCATTTTTGAGAAGAAAAGTAAAATAAATTTATATATTTGACGATTTATCTCTTCTTTTTTTATATATATTAGTCATTTTCTGAATTACAACATTTAGCAAAATAATATTATAAAATACTATGACATCAAAATTGTGATTTAGCGAAATATCAGAAACAAAAAATAATATAGAAATAAGCGATGAATTTTTATCAAATAAAATAGTAAACATCCCAATCCAGCTAAAGCTGGGGGCTTTTTTAATCTAATTTAATTTCATTTTGTCATTGTTGTTCTATGTATTCTTTTATTAGTTT
>JAYWGF010000028.1:0-8590 GCA_043778395.1 bacterium
ACATGAATATGAAATTATTTGATATACGAAATACCTTAAAATCAAAATTATTTTGATTATAAAAAAACTCAAAATATTACTATTTTAAGTCTAATATTTACCTGTTGATATTATCTCAGAGGATCCTTTCGGACATTTGCGGATGCAGTATAATCAAAAAAAATCAAAAATCAAGTGAAATTAACCAAAATCATAAAATCTAATGAAATAAGGTCAGATATAATTATATATATCAAATATAATCTGAATGATAATAAATTTAGTAAATGAAATATCAAATAATGAACGAAATCAAAGAAATATTAAATATAATATACGTAGATATATCATCGATTTATAAAGATCAAATATCACAAAACCTAAGACAATTTATAAAACGAACAAGTGAAAAAGTAAAGCTTTGTTTTTATAAAAAAAGAAATATTATAGAGATATCAAAATGAGAAATTTTTTATGTTCAATTATGATATAATATATGAGATGAAATGATGAAAACTAGACCATGTATAGTTATAAGTCAAAAACATGCAAATTTATGAGATATGATACTAATAGCTCCACTGACTAGTGCATATGATGAATTGTGAAATATCAAGAAAAAGGATTGAAGGTTCTTTGTATTTGTACCCAAAGATGAAAGTAATCTACTAAAAAATGATAGTTATGTATCACTAACTCAAATTAGATTTATATCCAAAAATAGACTTGATAACAAAATATCTAACTTATCTCAGGAAATTTTAATCAAAATAGACAAAAAAATATCAAAAATAATATGAATAAAAAATCTGACATAAAGCCAGATATTCTAATCAACTTCCTAATTTATAATCAGGAATCCAAAATGAGTTATATTTGCATATACTCACTAATACAAATAGTATAATCAAAAATCTCCAAAAAGCAAGTAGAATTAGTAAAAATGTATTTGGTCAGATTATATCTGCTATATATTGCAAAATATAGCCAAATAATTATATATATCTTACAAAAAGACTGAATTATATATATGGTATTCTGATAATAAATTTAGTAAATAAAATAGGTATAATGAATATAGTATATATAGATGTACAAAATAGCCATAAAGCAACTCAAAAATTATGACGACTTATAGACTGGGATAAATTTTATATATATCTAAAAGATAAATGTAAAGCCGATATCGTATATTACGCAGTATGACATAGACATGAATTTCAAAACCAATATGATAAACTTACAAATATATGATATGCTATGTTATATAAAGAAACGACACTTTTACCAAATGGAGAATTGAAATGAAATGTAGATATTGATATAGCTATAAGAGCTATATTTGATATATGCAAAGAATGATTGTCCAAAGCATATTTGGTAACCAATGATGGAGATTATAATACACTCATAGAGGTATTTCAAGATTATTGAGTTTGGTGAAAATTAATAACTCCAGACATTAATACAGCTAGTAAACTACTAAAAAGAATAACAAGACCTATAGACATCGACGACATAAAAAATAGAATACAAAAAATCCCACTAGAAAGTGAGATAATTGTGAATATAGCACTATAGACACAGAAATCTATAACAGTATATTCTCTTCTAACAAATATAGTATAATCAAAAATTTCCAAAAAGCAAGTGAAATTGCAAAAAAGAAAATTTATCAAAATAAAATATATATAATGAATAATCCACTCGTTTCCGTACTCATGCCAGCATACAATGCAGGGCCATATATATCTGAGGCGATTCAGTCTATCATAGATCAAATATATATATATATTAGCAATATATTCTGACTGATGATAAATTTAGTAAATGAAATTACAAAAAATGAAAAATATACTCTGCATTTGACGAAAAGATATTAAACATGAAAAATTTGGTGGATCTGAGATCGTAATACATGAATATCTAAAATGACTATCATTAAAATGATATAATGTGACGCAAATTTCTACAAATAGTAGAAATAATCCATCAGAAGAAATAATTGATTGAATCAAAATTATCAGAAAATTTACAATCCATTATATATACTTTGCATTTTGGTATTATTATATTACAAAACTTAGAGGTAAATATGATATTATAATAGATCATGCTGGTGGTATACCCATGCTTACTCCTCGATATGAATACAAAAAACCAATAATATTTTTTACACATCATATTTGAAATAAAGAACGATCAGAATATTTTCATCAATGGATCAAAATGTGATGGATAGGCAATGTTTTTGGCTGGATATACAATAACATAATACTCAAATCTTATAAACATAAAAAAACAATTACTGTTTCAAAAAGTACAGCTGATGAACTTAGTGAATTATGATTTGATCATATATATATATTGCCAAATACTACAAATGTCAAAATAATGCCACTGACCAAAAACCCAAAAGAAAATATTATCACGATAATAGGTCGTATAACACCCAACAAAAGAATAGATCACGCTATACAAGTTATAAAACAGCTCAAGGATAAGTGATATATGTATAAGCTCAATATTATTGGTAATCAACAAGATAAAATAGAATATGAAAAATTATTAAAATTAGTGATAGAATATGATTTGTCTGATAATATTATTTGGCATGGAATAGTTTCAGATGATAAAAGAAACTCAATACTTGATAATTCAAAATATTTACTTATCACAAGTATAAAAGAGTGATTTGGTGTTGTAATACTAGAAGCAAATGCTAGATGAGTCCCAGCTATAGGGTATGATATATGATGAGTAAGAGACACAATTTGTAATTCAAAAAATGGCATTTTGATAAAAAATGAAGATATATCATGAATAACAAGCTTTATAATAAATACAGATGACAAGCAATATCAAGAATTAGCAAAAGATACCAATATATATATATCCAATTACCCAAAACAATCCGATAATGTAGATAAATTTGAAAAAATACTCTTGGATAAAATTGAATAATATATATACATCATATAGATATTCTGACTTTACAAAAATTTATAAATATATAATGCAAAATCCATTAGTATCAGTCGTAATACCATGTAAAAATAGCGCAAGAACTATATGAGAATGTCTAAAATCCATAAAAGAACAAACTTATAGTAATATAGAAATCATAGTAGTAGATAATTTTTCTGATGATGATACAGTAAAAATATCTTCAGAATATACTTCCAATATATATATATATTGACCCGAAAGATCTGCACAAAGAAATCATGGTGTAAATAAATCTAATTGACAATATGTATTGATAATTGACAGTGATATGAAGTTGAGCCCCGATGTAGTAAAGGATTGTATAGATAAGATATTATCTGACTCAAGCATAAAATGATTGGTAATTCCAGAGGAGTCGTTTGGAGAATGATTTTGGGCTCAATGTAAAAAACTAGAAAGGTCATTTTATGTATGAGTAGAATGGATGGAAGCAGCTAGATTTTTTGATCGTGAAGTTTTTGATGAAATGTGATGATATGATAGTGAAAATATATGAACAGAAGATTATGATTTACCACAGAGAATCATGCAAAAATTTAGTAAAGCTTGTATATGAAGTGTAAATAGCTATATATATCATGATGAGTGAAAACTTAGTTTATGGAGAACTTGCCAAAAGAAATTCTACTATGCACAAAGACTTGATAAATACAAAAACAATAAAGCCAATCAACAAAATTTCTCTAATCAATCAAATATAATAGATAGATATAAACTATTTTTTAGAAGTCCAAAAAAACTTTTTGCTAATTCCATGATTTGATTATGAATGATATATATGAAAACTTGTGAGATGATTTTTGGTGGATGTGGGTATATATTGAGTAAATTTAAAAAAATTGATAATATATATAGATAATTTCATATTTTAATTACATTACAAATTTTAAAAAAATGCTAAAACTGCTAATTAGATCAATGCAATTAGACTTTGAGTTTATGTTTATAAAAAATATATGATTATCAAATAAAATCATTTTTATTTTAAAAAAATATATACTTCTTGCAAAAAACTTTATATTTTGATTTCAAAAGTGAATTTCATATATAAGTGTTTTTAATAAAAAGTATTTTTTTGATGATAAGTTTTGATTAGCATTTTTACAAAGTGTGTATGTAGATAACTCATTTTTATCAAAATACATAAAAAATAACAGCACTATAGTGGATATATGATCAAATATATGACAATATAATTTCTTTTGTTATAATTATCTAAACGCCAAAGAAGTGTATAGTTTTGAACCATTTGAAGAAACATTTGATATTTTAATAAAAAACAGTTGAGATAAAAACTTATGTAGTAATTTAGCATTAAATAATACGTTCTGAGAAGTTGAATTTTTTATGCCGTGAACTAGTTTAATGGCATCAACATTAGATGATTGAAACTCAAAAAAGTTTATTGTAAAATGTAATAAACTTGATAATGTAGTATACATAAAAGCAATAGATAAAATAGATTTATTAAAAATAGATACAGAATGATCAGAAATGGAAGTTTTATTGTGAGCAGAAGAAACTATAAAAAAATCTAAATATATATTGATAGAATCTAGCATTTCTAGAAAATCTAATTGAGATATAACAAAGCAAATAAATTTACTATCTAAATATATTTGATCTTTGGAAATACTATATTTTGGCAGACCATATATGAGTGATAATTGAAAAATAGATGCTGTAGATATTTTATTTATCAATAATGACATCTAAAAATATGATCTCAATAATAATAGTAAATTACAATGGTAAAAAACGATTACAAAAGTGTTTTGATAGTATAAATAATCAAACATACAGAGATTTTGAAGTGATTATGGTAGATAATGGAAGTAGTGATGATAGTATATCATATGCACAATCAAATTATCCGCAAATAAAAATTGTAAAATCACCAAATAATCTTGGTTTTGCTTGAGGAAATAATCTTTGAGTCAAAGAAGCAAAATGAGAATATATATTATTACTGAATAATGATACATTGATAAAAGAAAATCTTTTGGAAAAAATGATAAATACTATGATACAAAATCCAAATATATGAATTTTACAGCCAAAATTAGTATACATGAATCATACAAATAAAATCGATAATTTATGATGATTTTTTACAAAAACATGATTTTTATATTATCGATGAAATGATAAAAATATAAATGAAAGTATATATCAAAAAGCTAAAAAGGTTTTTACTGTCAAATGAGCATGCGCGATAACTAGAAGTTCTATAATTGATAAGATATGATTATTTGATGATGATTTTTGGTCATATTACGAAGAAACTGATTTTTGTCATAGAGTGATAAACTTATGATATGAGTGTCGATATTATCCAAATACTACATGTTATCATTTTAACTGATGAACTTCAAATGATAAATTTCCAAATGAATACATACAATTTCATAATTTCAAAAATAAAATATGTAGTTTTATAAAAAATTTTGATACTTGGACTTTAGTAAAATTCATACCTATATATATATTATTTACTATAGCAATAAGCATAATTTGGCTAGTAAAATGAAAATATAAACACTTTCTAGCTATATATAAAGCTTTTTGGCGAAATATTATAAACATAAAGAAAAATCTTATAAAAAGAGATCAAGTTTTTAGTTTTAAAAAAAATAACGATAAAATATTATTAAATTGATTGATTAAAAACCCTAAATTGATATATTATTATTATCTTATGTTTAATAAAATAAGTTTATATAAAGATAAAGATTAATATTACTAAAATTTTATATATAAAATAAATTAAATGGAAAATAAAGAATATAAAAATTATTTTAAAAATCATTATAAGTATAGTTTTTCAGAAAAAGACTTAGAAGATCATAAACAGCGATTCCAAGTACAATTTAATATAATATCAAAAAAATTAAGTAATAATTTCAGTGGTAAAAGAATACTAGAGATATGATCAGCTACTTGATCTTTTTATCAATTTTTAGAAAAATATGATTGTGAATATATATGAATAGAAATAGATCAAAGTGCAGTAGATTGGGCAAACAATAGATTTTGAAATAAATTTATTTGCAGTAGCATAGAGGATTTTGATTGATCATGATACGATTATATATTTGCATTTGAGGTTTTGGAACATATTCATAGTCCATTGGAAGCAATATCAAAAATAAATAAAATATTAAAACCATGATGAAAATTTATATGAACATCGCCATTCCCTTTTTACAAAAATATATATGCTGACAAGACTCACAAATTTTGCCTACATCCGAATAATTGGAAAAAACTATTTGATGATGAATGATTTACGACTAAAACTGAAGCATTTAGTTTTATTCCATATTTACGAAGGCTATCTGAAAAATTAAATTTCAGAATACCATTTTATATTTGACTTAGGTATTTTATATCTACTACATTAATAGTTGCACAAAAAAAATAATGAATAAAAAAATAATGAATTTCATAAATATATGAATTATTCTACTTATTTTTTTGCTGCCATATATTTGGTTTTGAGATAAGTTATATATATGATGAGATGATACTAGATTATTTTACAGTTATCCATTTGAGCGACTTAAAAATATAGCATGGAGTTCTTGGTTTCATTTTTCTGGATATGGCACAAACTCATCTCAATACTTTATTATGCCGCTGCTTTTAGTATTATCATTTTTGAGGATATTTATAGCCGACTTTATTCTTCAGAATTTCTGTATATCATCTATATTTATATTATGATTTTTTTATTCAAAAAAATACTTAGACTATATTGGCTGATGAGATAATCATCGATTATCAATGATTTGTTCGTTTATATATATATCTTCTCCCATATTATATTTTAATCAAATAAATTCATTTTTATATTGTATACGATTGGTTGCACTGATACCTTTTATATTATATAATTGAGCCTTATATATCAATGAATGAAGAAAAACAAATCTATTATACTCAATTTTATGATTAATATGTTTTTCTTTAGCCGTTTTTTCAATACCATGGCTTTTGTGATTTTTATTACCTTTTTCTATTATATATCTCATATATATCTGCATAAATTATAAGATTTTTTCTTTCAAAAGACTTTTTATATTTTTATGATTATGATTATTATCACAAATATTTTGGTTATTACCATTTGCTACACAATTTATATATAAATGATCTAGTTGATGAAGTGATGTGTTAAGTAAGGAAACTTCCGATACTTTTACTCCAACAGTAAAATCAACATCTTATGGAAATTGGATTATTGATCCTATGACAAATAATTTTCATCGTAAAATACAGCAAAACTTTTCATGGGAATCAAATAAAATACAAAAAAACTGGTATGATAGAGTATATTATATATCATTTGCATATATATTTATAATTCTAATTTGATTATTTTACTCATCAAAAATAGATAAAAAAAATCAACAATTATATTATCTAAGTTTTGTTTGATTTTTGATATCATTATTTCTTTTCACTGTAAAAATTTGAGTTTTAGAACAAGTGTTTTTATCTTTTGGTAAAATACCATGATTTGTGATGTTTAGAAATTTTTTTGATAAATTTTCTCTTTGATATTTATTATTCTTTGTATGTATAATTTATCAATCTATGATAATAATCAAAAAAAATAATATATATATATACAATATATTATTATATGTGATATTATGATTATCTATATATACTTCAATTCCTCTTTTGAAAGGAACTCTTCTGAATGTACCATTACGAACTACACAAAATATAAAAAGAAATATGAATATTCCAAATGAATATTTTGATTTCTTAAAAAAGGTTAAAGATAAATTATCACCAACACAATCAATTTTTATTTTACCGTATGGTATATCATCATATTCATATATACAATGAAATAATTCTAATGAGTATTTTATATGAAGATCTCCCATAGAATTATTTATATGAATTAACGATTACTCATGAAGATTATCTTTTAGGGCAAAAGTTGCTCAAAATATAGAAAATGAAATAAAAGCTTCAAACTATAAAAAAATATTTAAAATCCTTGATCAATATAATGTAAAATATATTATAAATTTTCCAAAATTAAATTCTGAATTATTGAAATCTTATTTATTTGATCAAGAGTTGTCATTATACCAATCATGAATGGTAAATAACAAACTAGTAAAAAAAATATTAACTAGCAAGTCATGAAATTACGAATTATACAAAATAAATTATAAAAATAATTGAATTTTTGAATCTAATCAAATTTTATCTTTTGAAAAAAAACGATCTTATTATTATAACTTGAGATTTAATCTAAAAAATAATCAATTATTAAAACTATTATTTAAGGATTCTTTTCATAGTCAGCGAAAACTCTATCCAGGCAAACCCATCACCCACTGCCCTACCACTCAAGTTTACAATACATACACAGAAACTGGATCATATATCACCTGAACTATACATATAGTCACACCCCAGCAAACTCTCTACACTATAGCCAAATCATATCGCCTCAAGTCAGATTATATCTATGATCTAAATAAACTCACTACCGCCAAGCTCACCTCATGACAGACTCTACAGATCGTACCAGAATCTTATCCGCAAATACTGCAGACCGCCACCGGCAATATCA
>JAYWGF010000029.1:0-8584 GCA_043778395.1 bacterium
TTAGTAATAAACAACTTGAAGCATCAGCTTATAGCAAATCTATGAATCAGTTTTCTGGAAAAATATTATGACCTATCAGAAAAATCAGTGAAGAGTTGCTAGGTTCTGCTATAGATATACAGATCACAGGTAGTATATATGACTATCAGCTCAAACTTCAAAAATCTAATTCCAAATTTATATATATAGAAAAAACATAGTATTGTTTTTATTTTATATATATTAATAATATATTCTGACTTTATTATTTTTTGGTATGAGCTAGTTAACTAATATGCACAATATTTTACTACTTTTCTGCTAATTCTTTGATTTTTTGAAGTCCCAGAGGTCGATGACTATCCATAAAGTCAGACCATTCTTTTTCTGTATCTAGTTTTATTTCTAGCTTAGTAATTCAGTTAGTTTCTGTAAATATGTATTTTTCATACATTCAATCTCGATTTCATGGTACAAGATCACCATTTTCTATTTCGCCCTGATAAGCTAGTGATATATATTGATATAATTTATTTTCTTCCACTATCGCAAATAATCATCAAATTTCTTTGAGATTTTCTGGATTGGGTCCTAGAAATGTAATTTGGCTATCTTCGGACCAATCTCACTCAAACCAAGAACCTGCAGGATTGAATACCAAAGTCCAAATCCTATAAGTTTTGTCATCCAACATAGTATGTCGTACTTTTTTGGCTGGTGCATTTATTTCTATTTGATATATTTTTTGGATCATTTTTTTGGGAGTTATAAATATATATAAAGGGTATAGTTTGACTTACTCAAATTGAGAAATATCTTCAAGTTTGCAGATCTCAATAGGTGGTTCTTCATATGGATGAAATTCTCTGAGTGCTAATAAAACTTGTTTCATATATATACCTTCGCAGACGACTTCTAGTCTGTATTCTTCTACTGATTCTGATATTCATACGGTTCCGATAGCTGGACTGGCTCACTCAGTAGGCAAAAAATATCAAATTCCTGGCATCACAAAACTACAATATATGTAATTACCAATCTTGCCAGCTCCAGCTTTGCCTATAGCTATGCGAACTTGCTCTATATGGGTTTTGGGTGTATTTGTACATATTTTGTAGTGCATGGTGAGTTTGTATAGCTAAATATTGTTACTAATTATCTTTATTATATTCAGGAATTGACTCAAATAGAGCTTTATTAAATTTATCAAAATTTTTTATAAATAATAAATAACTAATTATGATATCTGTAAATAGCTCTGAGTATTGAGAAATATGTTGATAAAATGCTCAATTTATTATAAAATATCATTGTAATATATTTGATTTATTTTCCTCTATTGCCGAATCTTTTATGATGTTTGATTTTAATCTTAAAAATAAATCAATAATTTTTCTTTGCTCCATTTGAGTTTTTAAATTTTTAAACCATCTTTCTGCTGATTCAAAATAAGATATCATTTCTTTCAACATAAGTCATTTAATTGGTGATTTTTTTTCTGGAATTTGTGGGTCAAAGTTTATCATTTTTCGGTATATATTTATAGAATCTGATATCATTTTATTAATTCATAAAGTAAAATACAGAAAATTAGAACCCTTGAGTGAGCATATATTTTTCATTATATCTTGATTTATTTCTGAAATTTCTCATGTTTTTTCAAAATCCTTAGTCACTTTTTCTATTTGTTCTATTTTTTTATAAATTAAATCATATAATTCTTTATCTATTTCTTCATTTATTTCATCTTCATTATCATCTATTATTAAATTATTTAAATATTGATTTATTTCTTCTTTTGTTTTTCATAAAAATCATCATAATCACTCTATTATTCATTCTTCTGAAGCTTTTAGATCTTTTTTAAAATTTCCTATTGAGTGTTTATAAGCATTATATATATTTTGTTTTTGTTGTTCATTTTGATTTTTTTCTACATCATCAAATGCTATTTTGGTAGCTATATATATTCATATTCAAAATCAAATTCGTTTTAAAAAATCTTGAGAATTTGGTCTATTTGAAATCTGATCAAATAATCAATTAAAGTAACTAGGCAAAAAACTATATGGTAAATATGCTAAAAATATACACATAACAGTTATTAATATATATCGTCAATATTGTCTTATTATATGCCATATTTTTTTAAATTTTTGCATATATTTTTTTATTTCTTAATAAATTACCGAACTAATTAGAGGTCAGACTATATTTCTAATATATATATTTAATTACTCAAATCCGCAATTATTATCTTTTTCATCTTCATCATGTTTTGCATAGCCTTTTGTCAATTTGTTGGATCTGATATAGCTGCCATCAGCTGTACAGGTACTACTTGTCGAGATACTCAATATTTATCTTTGCATCGACCACATTGTGATTCTGCTCATCCGTCATTTACAAATTTATCCCAAAATTTATCCACTTCTTCTTGGTCATCACAGCTTATCATCAATGAAATTCAGTCGCTGAAATTAAATTTGTGATCTGCGGAGCTATCCATAGCTATAAATTGCTGATTTGCAAGTTTGAATTCTGCATGAGATATATTTCACTGTATATCATTTTCTCATGCTTCATATTTCCATACAAAATCTATATTACTATCATCAAATATATCAGTATAATAATCTACAGCTTCTTGGGTTTTGTCATTATTATTACCTATAAACATCATACTTGGCACTAATGCAGATTTGCGATCTGGGCGATTGTCATACATTACTTGTCGACTTACTCCATATTTATCATTGCACCGTCAGTATCATGCACTTCGCGAATATTTATCAAAATCCATCATCAGACTTCATCCATCAGAAAGTTGATCCCAAATTTGCTTAGTAAGATTTTCGTCAGTAATCCAAAGACTAAACGAAATGCTTGGATTTAGTATATTTTTGGCGTATTCTCATGCATTTAGTGTAGATATTTTGGTACCAAAAATTTCTATCTCTGTCACAAAATTATTTTCTGATAATATCTTAGCTTCAGGAAATATATTTGCATAAAATTTTGCTACTTCTATTCCATTATCCGTACACAGCACAAATGGTGTAATTTTTTGTAAATTGGTCATATATATATTTTTGGTAAAAATAAAAACCAAACTAGGTCAGACAATATTACTAATATATCAAAAAAAGAAATATATATTCTGACTTATAGTAGGATATATTTTGATTTGGGTATTGGTTATAATCTATTTATAGTTATTGATTTTGTATCGGTATATATATGATACTGATAGTATAATTAGCAAAACTATAGCCATATATGTCATAGGACTTGTGATACCATCTATAGATATATGTGCTCGCATGGCCGATATATACACTATACCTAGTGCTACATAAGCTCGTTCCTTGAGCATTCTGCTAACTCGTGGCAAAATTATCAATAATCCCCCGCTAGCGGTTGGCCATATCAAGCTAATTGAGCAAGTCGTATAGGTACTTGTATATGTTTTATACCTTCTTGAGCCATTTCACTATTTACAAAAAATATTCATGGTATTACAAATAATGCTATAATTCACGTGGTTATCCGATAGATATACTTTCGGCTAACTGGCTGTTTGTTTTGTGTGATGCTTTCTGTCATGTTTTTGGTTTTTTTAAACATAAAATACATATATGGATATATATAAATTTATAATATTTTCAAGTATATTTTGGGTATATATATAAAGTAACTCTACTCCATCTTGCTTAACATAAAGTAAAATACTTGAGCGAGTTTGGGGTTTGTGATTTTGATACATCGTGGCGGATTGGACCAAAGAATTATATATATACTGTCACCGACTATTATGATATTTGTGTTTTCGCCACCTGCAGCCATTTCTTTGAGATTATCAAATCCATAATCTACATGTAAATTTTGCAATATAGAAACTCAGTCAGCTATATAAGTTTTGATGATAGGTTTTGAAGTCAGAAAATTTTGCTTATCTGTATATATATTATCAAGATATTCTGACTTTATATAAAAAATTTTAGTTTATTATAAAAAATGTTATCAAAAAGAAATATACGGCTAAATATATTATAAATTACTTGGCATAAATATATATTGTTTCAAATAAAAAAACCACTGGTATAAATTTAGTAGTTTTTCTTGATAATAGCAAACTTTATGATGGCATATCTTCTACGTTCATCCAGAATGGCTCTCGTATATGTCCGTCTAAATCTTCAAAATCATGACCATACATAAATCAATAATCAAATACCGGAACAGATTCTTTGCCTCAAGCATTTATAGCTTTTTTATATATATTATCTACCATTTCTTTGTTATCAAATTGTATTGCAGTAAATACTTCACATGTTTTGTGACTGTCGGCTATTTGTTTATGCTTTGGCAATACTGTTTTGGCAAAGTTATGAGTAAGAAGCATCAAGTATAAATTATCATCCCAATATAGTCACGAAGCGTCGTCGTTGCAAAATTTTGGATTTTTGGTGAAACCAAGCTTTTCGTAAAATTCTGTAGCTTTTGGTAGATCTGATACGGGGAGATTTATATATATTTTGGACATACGATTTTGAGATATTTACTAAAAAAATATAAAGTCAGAATATATATTATATATCCATATCTTCTTCGTCAGAATCTGCTTCTATAGCTTTATCATCTATCAATGTTGCCTTTCATGTACGGACTTCTCTGATTTTGCTAGTGATTTGAGATTCTAATGATTCACGCAAATCAGCATTCATAGATAGGGCAGCGGCGGCTTTTTCTCTTCACTGGTACTTTTCACTTCCAAGTGTATAAAATGCGCCATTTTTGGGAATCAATCCAAGTAATACACTAGTGTCCAATATATCTACATTTTTGTCCACTCATTTGCCAAACATTATAGCTATTTCACAAGACTTAAATGGTGGGAATATTTTATTTTTTACAATTTTTACTCTTGCATAATAACCGATTTGCTCTTTATTTTCTTCTATTTTTTCTCATTTGCGAACTTCTATTCTTTGAGAAGCGTAAAACTTGAGAGCTGTACCGCCTGTTGTAGTTTCGGGATTGCCATATATTACACCTATTTTTTGACGCAATTGATTTATAAATATAATAGTAGTACCAGATTTGCTAAGATGACCTGCGATTTTGCGTAATCATTGAGACATCATACGAGCTTGCAATCACATATGACTAGCTCACATGTCTCACTCTATTTCTGCTTTTGGTGTGAGTGCTGCTACAGAATCTATTACTATTAGCTTGATAGCTCAAGTTTTAGCTAATTCTTCGGCAATTTGTAAGCCTTGTTCGCCAAAATCAGGTTGACTAAATAATAAATCATCTGTATTTACACCAAGCGATTTTGCATAATGTAGATCAAAAGCATGTTCTGCATCTATAAATGCGCAAATTCATCATTTTCTTTGTACTTCCGCTATAGCAAATAATGTAAGTGTAGTTTTACCAGAGGATTCAGGTCAGTATATTTCTACTATCCTTCATTCTGGGTAACCTCCTCACATTATCAAATCCATATAATAACTGCCACTATGGCTAGTATTTACATCTCAAACACTATTGCCATCTCACATTTTGATAATACTTTCTTCACCAAATTGTTTTTTTATAGCTTTTAGTGCATCTTGCAAAGAATGTTTTTTTTCTGTTTTTTCTTCTTCTTTTTCTTTTTTGGACATAATTTATGTTGATAAGGGATATAAAACTTTAGTATTTTTGTTTGGTACTATCAATCTATAGATAACAATAATCAAATATCTTATTGAAATATTATCATCAATGCAATATTTATAAACTTTTATACATATTTTTCAAATCAAATATAGTCTGACTTATAGTTCTATTTGACATTTTGATATAAAATCAATATACTAGGACGTTTGCAAGAGCGTAAATATTTTATATCTATAAGTAAATATATTATGACTAAAATTATAAAAACGATTGATATAGTAAAAAATAGTGATTTAGATCATAATAATACTGAAACACGAAAAGAAATAAAATGAACAATGGGCAAATATATAATTTCAAATTTATGAAAAACAAGTTGACCAAATTGACCATTAAATTCAAAATTTGATAAAGAGTGAAATCCAAAAATAAAAACAAAACAATGAAATCCAGAAATAACTATATCATATAAAGATGAATATTGAGTTACTACAAGAAGAAAAGATAGTCTTATATATGTTTTAATGTCTGAATATTTCCCAAAACAAATAGAAAACTACGAAATAAAGCATAAATTTAAAAATCCTAAAATTAGCCATAAAGATTGAAATAAATTAAACACACAAGCTTCAAATCTTATGCGAATAGACCAAAAACCACCAGTAAGATGACGAAATAAAAAACGAGAATTCAAAAATACTCCAAAACAAATAAAATGTCAAAAAATTTTATTGAAAAATGAATTGCTGACAAATATAGAAATAGCTAGACAAATATTTTTGGATAAATATATACCACAAAGACATGATCAGTTTGTATACAGAGAAAGAAAAAAAATGGAAGATGAATGACTCATATCCATATCAAAAGCTAAAATAGATAACCAAAGATCAAAAAAATCAGAAAAAGAAATAAAGGAATTGATAATAATATGAGACTTAAATCAGCAACAAATTTCTGCAAAAATATGAGTATCAGAAAAAGTTGTGATGAAAATTAGAAGAAAACTTCATGCTAGTAAGTCAGATAATATTTAATCTAAAAAAATTTAATAAAATTTAATCCACAAAACATATATAACATGCTAAAAACAATAATATCTTTTGGCATTTATTGACTTATATTTTATGCGATAAATACTTTTGCTTCTATATTATGATTTAGTATTACAAGTGAATATTGACTTGTGATATATATATTTGTGGGTGGGGTAGCATATATGATAAATAAAATAGTCAGACCAATAGTATCATTTTTGTTTATACCCATAAATATAATTACACTGTGACTTATTTGAATATTTATAAATATATTCATGATATATATATTGCAATTTTTGGTTAATAGTTTTTTTTGAGTATGAGCTATAGCTATATCCAGTATATTATGAGTTTTTGTGTTATCTATAATATTGTCGTTTATTTATAAAATACTTGATATTTTTGACTAAATATATATATTTTTTTATGACTAAAAAGTAAGTAATGATAACAAGATTTTCACTAAAAAAGCATAAGTCAGAATATTTTTTTATATCAATAATATATACATGTCACAGAATTTAATATATAATATAAGCAAAGAAGCTGGTGCTCAAATTTTATGAATAAGTACCAGAACTATAGATAGATATATATCCTCAGGTAGACTTACAACCAAAAAAATTGGCAATAAGGTAATGCTTGCACAAGATGAAATAACAAAGCTAAAAACTCAATTTGAGAAAGATTGAAAAAATAATAAGATAGATATAATATCTGAAGGTAATCTGCAAACTATACAAGATTTTCAATCAAATGCATCAGGTCAATTATTATCAATAAATGATACAGTAATAGATGTAATAAATAAATCTATGGACGATAAGTTTGATAAGTTTTTTATGGCTTTGGATCAAAAAGATAAAATTTTGGAAGAAAAAAATATGTTAGTGTTATGACTGCAGAATAGAGTAAGTGAACTAGAATTTAGAATACAATCTATGATAGCTTTGCCAGATTACAACAACGAAAAAGCTAAAATAATTTCAGAAAAAGCCAAACTTCAATCAGAAATAGACTTACTGACCAAAAACTTGAAATGAAGTAAAACAGAAAATAATATATATATGATTATATTTGTTTTGATATGAATGCTATTGATGTACTTTATTTTTGTAGGTAAATAAAGATTAGGTTATATTAAAAATATATTCTGACTTTATTTGATTGTATATATTTGAAGTTATATTATATTTCTTATTTACATAATAAAATTACCTATATTTACTTTTTTTGTTTGATTTTATTGCATATATTTATATATGTAATATGTTTATATTTTTACAGTAACATTAATTAATGATATATATAATAATATTTTTGATATATATAGTATATATATTTTATACTAAAAATAAAAAAATGTTAGAAAGATTAGATAAATTAGAAGAGATATCTGAATATAATAAAGCTTTTGTAGATACTCATGAATACGAAATAAAAGAATTAGAAAGAATAGTATATCCTCAATAAACTAAGTAATAATTTACTATTTTATATATAAATATTTTATATACAAATAAAAAAATGTTTTATTTGTTTTTATATTGATTTTTATGAATTTTTTGTATTGCATTATTACGAGAATTTATAAAATGAATTTTTACCAATACAACGGAAACTTTAATATGAACGATTTTTATAGTATGATATGTCTGAGGACTTATATTATTATGATATTTTATTAAAATAATATTTTTTTAGAATGTTTCTATCATCAACCCTACACAATATATCTTGTGTAGGGTTGAGGATAGAATCAAATAATAGTGTTATAAACACTAATCTGTAAACTCAATAGGTTATTAATACAATACTAGTATAATCAGAAAATCTGAAAATACAAGTCGCTTTTTCAATTTGTCAAGTCGTAGTTGTAATGGTATATAGTTCCT
>JAYWGF010000030.1:0-8570 GCA_043778395.1 bacterium
TGATTTACAATACGAAATATTTAAACTTAATAATGAGCTAAAGTCAATAATGAATTGATATGCTGATAAATATTGAGATCTGTTTAGGTATATTAGTAAATGAGAGAACTACAATGATGCATTTTTCAAATGAATATCTATTGATATTGACACAAGTCCACAGAACATAGCTAAAGCTATAGAGGATTTAAAAAAATCAATGTGAGATAAATCAAAAAAGATAGTAGAGTTTATAACATTAAGAATAGAATGAAAGAGTGCGTGAAAACAAAAATCACTTAAAACCACACTCAATAATATATTAGATAACTGACATAGCTCAGTTTACCATAAGGGTTCTTTTTATTCTATAACAATAGAAGATTGAATTATGGAATTACTAGCTAAAGTATGAGATGATGAATCTAAATATTTACTAGAGAGATTTAAAAACTATGATATTAGAGACTTAAAAGCATATGATAAAAAGTTTTTATTTTCTAATCTATATGCAAAGTACTTTGGTAATCTCAAGCTAAATACTGCAGAAATGATAATGAATAAAATATGAAAAGATTGATGAGAACTATTTTGAGATCTAGTAAAAGATTACTGAATTGTAAAATATAATGACGCTGGTAATGTAATAAATTTACCAAATATTATTACAAAATCTGACTTCGCTGAGATACATTGAACATTAGCTAAGGTTAATACAATATTTGGTAAAATACGTTTATTCACTACTTCAAATTCTATGGAGGAGATGACATGAATTATAAATAAAACAATAGAAGATTTATATGAATGACAAAGTAAAATTATAATTGATGATGCAAAACAAATATATTCAATATATCCAAAGTTAATATCAGATAAGGTTTTATGATCTATTGTATTATGAGATTATTCAAAAGAACTAGATAATTTAGTAACATCTAATCTTGATTCAATTAAAGCATTTGAAGAAAATGCGAGTCTATTTAAACAATATGCACCAAGCGCATCTATATGATGAGAAAATGTATATTGAATTAAAATACCAGACTCGGTTAGTATAGATTCATTTATACCAAAAAATAAAATAAATAAAGAGGTAAAAGATATTGATAAACTTAATGATAAAATAATCAAAGACTTATGAAATAAAATTGATTGAAGAGACATAGAAAATTTATCACCTTATACTACCTGTTAATGACAAAGTGTGAATATATAAATCAAAGTAAGGAGATAACTGAAACGTATCTATCAAATAAAACTGCGGAAAATATAAATAAAAATGCTATTATTTTATGATGACAGTGAGAAAACTTTGTTTTGAAATCAGACATATATTGAATATCTCAATTACAAAAATGAACAATTAATTGACCATTGGTTTGAATGACTATTGATATAGAAAAACAAACAGGGTGAAATTTTCTAAATAATGTAGAAGATCAAATAAAAAATATTGATTTAAGAAACAAAACCCTTGCAGATAATTTTATTTTACCGGAGCAGGCAAAGCTTTTGATAAGAAAAGAATACGATATAGACAATATAGAAAAAATGGTAAAAGAACTTGGCATTAATTCCAAGGACTGATTTTCAAATATGGTTTGAGCACAGGAAATGATAAGTCATGATCTATGAATTAAAAAATCAACTAATGCGAAGATAACATCTACAATACCATTTTGATCTAGGAAATTTACAACTTATATGGAATATAGCTTTGCAAATTATTTGCAAGAATATCAAACATGAATAGATAACACACTAAAAAGATGGGGTGAATATACTATATGAAGAGAATCGGATTATGTAACATTCAACCAGCAGGTCAGTATTATGAGGGAAAAATGGAATCTATTGAATTATATAAAATCATCTCCATGAAATGAATATGCATTATTTAATGATGTATATGAATGAGCATTCTTGAAATGGTTATGAGCAGATTCTCCAATGCAAAATAGGGAATATTGATCTAAATTTATGAATGACTTACAAACTTTGTCATGAAGTAAATATTGAATTAGAGAAAGCTCATATGAATATATAAAAGCATGACATTGATTTTCTAATGAAACAGAAACATGATTAGAGCTGGTAATTAATAGTGCAAGAAGAAATTTTTGGGTAGCAAATGCTCTTTTCTCTGGTATATCAAAAGCTTCTAGATGGCTTTCTTGATTTACAAATATATCAAATCTCGTAACATCGACACTGTGATATAAAACATCATTAGATACTCGAAACCTATTATGAACTCAAGCAATATATAAAACAGAAGACGTCATGTCGGAGCTTTGAATATCCAACCAGTGAATATTTAGACAAAGGCTTAATGAATATTTAGATGGTGCGCAGATATCAGATGCGTGAATAATAGATAAACTCTCTATTTTCTTAGCGCAAGCACTTGAATGAAAGTCTTGATTAAAAGAATTAGAATTTAAAAAGTCAGTTAGTGATCTGATAATGAATTATGCATATAGTAAAGATTCATCATTAGTGCCATTGTTTACAAAGATATCATGAATATCAAACTGATTTCAAGATATAGCGGATATAGTATGGGCTCATAGGGTTACTATGAATGCTTTTGAAAGAGCTGCACATAATTTTTGATGAATAGATAATCTGATGTATAGAAAAACATCATTAGAGACTGAATATAATCTTGCTATTCGCTCATGAGACTTGGCAAAATGAGAAGAGATAAAATATAATTTATTTGAACTAAGGCGTGATTTAAATTCAGAATATCTAAATCAAATAAGAATACTTAATCTAGATCAATCATATGCAAATACTAGATGAAGATTAATAAAACGAGTGTCGGCAATTTGATTAAATCATCAAGCTGGTCGATGAATGTCAAAAATGTGATATAATATAGCAGAGCTATGGAGATTTTGAAAATGAGCCATGCCAGCAATACTTGGTTGAAGTATTACAAAATTAGATGAATTTGCTTTAAATAGCAGACATACTCAGCCAGTAATGCAATTACTGTGAAATATGATGATATCTAATAAATATTCACATTATATAGATTCATATTTAGACAACAAATCATGAGAAGAAAAATGAACAATAGAAAGAATATATGATTCATTAGATAGTCTTTCAAGGACAAACGATATGATTCAGGCTATGTTTGCAAATGCACCAACAAGAATAATACTAAATGCTATAAGAACATGATCTGATATGTTTGTATCAAAACAAAAATGAGATGAACAGGAATTTTATAATAATTTTGCAAAGCTATTTGATAGATCATTTTGAGAATTTTGAGCACAATTTAAATCAGTAAATGAATTATCCAAATTATATAAGAATATAAGATCATCATGAGCACCGATAGATGAAGTTATTTGATGATATTTTGTTGATAAATTTATGAGAACTTACTACTCTAATAATCTTTCTAACACAGATTGAAATAATGACATAGTATATGAAACTCCAAATTCATTTGTATATTTCTTGTTATGATGAACAAATGATATGTTTAAATTTACTTTGGATAATACACAAAGAAAAAGAACACAAGAATATCTTTTGGCAAGACCAGATTGATTATATTGATTATTTATGGAATCAGCATGATCAAGCAACATAATATGAAGAATAATAAAAACATTTAAAAGCACCCCATTTATCCAAGCAGATATATGACAAATGGATCAAGTATATTTTGGTTCTATGAAAGAAGCGATAGATAGATGAGATAATAAGTATATATTGTCATCGATTGACGCTTGATGAGAAACGAAAGATATAAGAAGTTGACGAACAAAAAATATAATATCTAGAATAATAGATGTAGATACCGCAGATTTTTGATTAGCAAAATATGATGATGAATGAAACTTTTTAAGTTGGACGGTAAGTGAAGAAATACAATCACAATATAATATATGAAATACAACAGTTGATTCTAGTAAGGAGTACCTAAAAAGAATAAAGAGTTCATATACATCAAATGAGATACCCCTATCTCTTATATTTTGAGAAGAATGAGAAAAAAGAATACTTGCTCAATATTGACCATCGATAAAGAATAAACAAAATCTTGAAAATATGCTTAAAGATCAATGAAAAGATTGAATGTTTTATAGATTAATTGCTACTGCATGAATAGATACAAGTCAACCATGATGATGAGCAGTTATGCTAAGAAAGCTAGCATCGATAGACTTTAATTATATGAAAAACTGAGATCAGAGTGTTGTAGATCCTAAAACATATGAACTACTTGACACAAAACAAACAGTAAGAAATGCTATGCAATATGCAATCAATAATTGAAATAAAGAGTTGGTTGATTCGATAAATGAATGATTCTTTAAAAAGAAGAAATGAGTACCAACCAATGAATTTAAAAATACTTTTAGTAAAGCAATAGAAATCAATGAAGATTGATGATATAGCGTTTTATCTAAATCAAATCCATTGAGAATAGAAAATATCAATAATTACTTAATTAGTAAATACCTTCCATATATTAAATCGGTAGATATTCCAATGTATTCAGACATATTATTAGAAACTGCCTTCTATACAGAATATCTTTGATGACAAAATACAGAATTATGATACAATAAAATATTCAATACACCAAAAGATGACAAATGAAAAATAGATCGGTCAAAATCGTGATTGATAAAAGATTCTTATAGAGATACATTTAATGACGTAGTACAAATGAATGTAGCACTGGCAAATTGAGATACTCTATGAGCCCTTGCACTATATAATCCAATGAAACTATGAAGACTAAAATATTCTCCCCTAGATAAAGATTGAAATGTAAAGAAAAGATCTGATCGGAGTCTAGAAGAAGATCAAAAATACAAAGTAGCAAATACATATCTTCTACAAGAGTCAATCAAATGAATAGAGGACTTGCCAATAAATAACGCACAAAAGGTTTGAATGTACGCATCTCTAATACAAAAGTGATGATATGATACGTTGGCAGATATGGAAACTATTAAAGATTTGTCACCTCAAGCAGCGTGAGTATTTGAATCAATAAAACGTTCTTTGTATTGACAGATAATGTGATGATTAGATGTTTGAAGAGATGCTTTAATTTCAGAAGCAGAAAGATTGTCATGATTAGATATAAATTGAACAGGCTGAAACACCGCATCTAGCTGAAGCAAATCTAGCTGAAAATGAAGTAAATGATGATGAGGTGCAAAAGTATCAGCATTTAAAAAATCAGACCTAGATTTACTTGATGAGTTCGCTAAGTTAGCAAATAAAGTTATAAGATTTAAAGATTTACCAAACCTACCAAATGCACCCAAGAGTCCAGCAATTTCATTCACTCCTTTCGAGCAAAGATTCATCAAACAATCTAGATGATGATCTCCTGCAACAAGCATATCCTATGATAAATGATGAAGATCATGAAATAGTTCTTGAAGCTCCAAATCGGCTGTCTACTGAAGAAGAAATACAAATAGAAGCAAGAAAAAAGGTCTCAAAGCACTTAAGCTTAGCTAATCTTATTGAAGAATGAGAGACTCCAATAGACTTTATTGTAAAAAAATACATAGACACAATACAATTTGGATCTAATCTATTAATAGATGACATGGATCCTAAAATATTGGATAAATATATAAAAATAGAAAAACTAAAGTTAAAAGCAATGGAAATGATGAGAGAAGATATATGATTAAAAAAGAAACAAGAAATAAACATAAAAGTGTGAAGAGATTCTTCATTGTGAAGAAGGAGTTTATGAATTTAACCTGTATTATACGGCTATGGAAAAAAACATTAAAAAAGTATTTGGTTCTGATAAGATTAATGATATTTGTGAGGCAGTACTAAGCTGGTCACAAAAAACAGCAAAATATATGGAAGAAAGAGAATATAAATCTGCCGTTCAGGCTTACGAAGATATACAACTATATATGTGAAGAAGGTTATTGGAAAATACAAAGAACTGATTTTGATGGTCTTCAAATGAAAAGTATCCATTAATTGCAAATGCATGGAAAACATATTCATGAATGATGAGTAGATTAAATCTAAATAAAGTAATAATATCTACATATATGCCATCAGTCAATGATGATATAAAAAAAGGAATACCCGTATATAAAAACTTTGTAAAGTTTGCTTTAAATAAACCAGAAACTAAATCTGCGATAACAGAAATCATGGATGAAGCGTTAGCTGTATGAACTGCATATTGAAGAATTTCTTGGAAAAAACAAAAGAGAAAGATTGTTAAAAATATTAAAGAATGAAATAAGAATGGTCAAAAGAAAATAGAATACGATACAATAGAGCGATGATATCCGATTATCAAATATTGTTCATATTTTAATGTATTAAGAGATCTATCTGATAACAATAGATATATATGAGAAAGATACTTTGCTACAAAAGAGCAGCTCAATAAAGATTATACGATTACTCCAGAAGATCGGATACAAATAGAAGACGGTAGTAGGAATAGCATATTTAGATATGACTATAACAAAGTAAAAAATATATCTTCATGGGACGTTGAAATAAAATGAAAATGCTCTGAAGTTTGTTGACAACAATATTCTTGATGAGAGCGGAGAAATTATGCTAAGAATTTACCAAAACACGATAACTGGTATACATTAGATAAAAATTGATTATATGAAGTATTTGATATTGATATAGATTGATATGAGGAAACATATAACGTAGTAATGATAAATTGATATGTAATACATGCATGAGAATCAGAACAGCCATTCCCATGACCAAAAATAATACAGCTGAATTTTGAGAAAATGCCATGAGAAGTATTTTGAAGATGAATTGGTTGGATGGGTAGATGATATCAATCATCTGTTGACACATTATACAACTCATATTTAAATTCAGTAAAAATACTAACCAATCCTCAATTTACTCAAGAAGAGACGCTTACATGAAACAATTCTAAAACATTTAATTATGTCCCTTGGTGAATAATACCTAAATCTTCTGGAGCTTATACTCTAGAAAGAATAGAGTTGGTAAAGGCAACGGACACACAAAATAATCTACAGGCAATACAAACAATAGAATGAAAATTTTCTTCAGATCTATGATTAAACCCATATGTTACTGGTCAGTCATGATGAATAGAAAGAAGTGCTGAATGAGTTAGGCAAAGAAAATTATGAACAGATAATAAAGTCGCCAAATTTCTAGATAATGTAAATATATTCTTTTCTGAAGCTGTTGAAAAAATGGCACTATTACAAATGGTATTTTGAAAAGATGTATTTGAAGAGATTCAGTGAGAATCTGTTTCATTTAAAGTAAAAGATATATTAACATGATATAGAGTTACATTTGACTGAGAGGATATTCTATGAGAAAAGTCAGCAAAAACACAAGAAGCGATAAGTCTACTTAGTGCAATAAGCCCATTTAACTTAGATCCAGATACTCAAGAACAAATTGTAGATCCTAAGAAACTACTAAGAACTGTATTTGACTCAGTTGATATGTATGAAATGGTTCCTGATGCAGAAAAAAGACTTGAAGAGATTAGAATAAAGACTGATTACATGAAAAAGAAAAGAGAAATACTTGCAGAATTACAATGACCAACAGATCCATTTGATAAGCAGAATATGAATATATCTATATCATGAAAAGATCTTATGGATATTCCAGAGGCAAGAGAAAAGATTCTTAAAAGCATATGAATAGATGTAATGCCGCAACAACCAGCTAAGCCTATGCCACAGCAGGAACTTACGCCGCAAACAGAACAGGCATCTAAATTTTCTAATGAACCAGTTGGTAGGTGATTCCAAGTACAATAGAACCACACTATTGACAAACTGTATTATAAAGCCATGACGGATATAGACATCCTAATCAAAAACCATAAAAGGTCATTTAATCAATAATTAATCTAATTAATGGAACAAGAAAACGTAATCGTAGACGCTGGTGATGCACTTGCTTGAACAGAAGCAATAACCGAAGAAACAAATGACGAAACAATTAAAAATTTAAAGACTCTACAGCAAGATGAATCTACCAATAACGAATCTGCTCAAGAATGAGGGGAGACTGAAGGGGACGATGTAGTTGAAGTAGAAGAAATTAAAAAAGATGTTTCTGAAGAAGAAAGCACTGATGAGCAAGATGATGAGGAAGAAGACGATGACGACGTTAAAAGCGATATAGCTTACGTAAAAAATAACCCAGAGCTTATTCTAAAACTTGTTCAAGAGTTTCAGCAAAACGAGTTCAAAAACAAACGAAAGAAAAAGTTTGAATTGGTAACTAATGAATTGCAAGAACTTGAAAGCAAGTACAAAGAGGTGCAAAAGCAAAAGTATGCTGATAAGTATGATGATGCGAACCTCCCAGTATTAGAAGAAAAAAGACCATTCTGGAGATCTCAAAACAAGTTCTATAGTGACCCAGAGAATGAGTCAAATAGACAAACTTACATAAAAAGACTCAAAGAAGAAATCGAGGATATAGAGCACACTGGCAAAATAGTTTCCATTGAAAATAAGGAAACATCTAAACCAGATCCTAAACTAATGATTCATATAATTCTTTAGGCAGAGTATGAGTTA
>JAYWGF010000031.1:0-2886 GCA_043778395.1 bacterium
CAAAGCACTTAGCATGGATGGCATGCAATACTTTGAGGTAACAAAGGAAGAGGTAACTAATGCAATACACAATGTATATATGCAGGCAGTATATATAGCACCTAGTGTAAGGCATAGCATACACTAATATACAAGGGATAAAAAAATATTGATAAATGGGTAGAGACACAAGATAGATACTTGTGTTTTTAGTTTTTGGAGTATGGGGATTATTGGGGTATATAGGTCGCTTTTAATTGAATAAGCCCGCATAAACAAACGAAACTTCACACCCACTTGACATATAAAAAAAGTATGTATAATAATATTCTCATAGCATACGAGCACAGCGAGTATGCAAAGTATTAGCATCGCACCTATATACTTTGTACGTCGTAACTATAACTTGACATATATATAATAATATGTATAATAAGACACTATTGACTATACTATAAAAGTATATATAATATTATAATATAGTATATAATAATGTGATAACCTTTAGTTATCATACAGGTGTAAGCTGCGATATATACTGAATATTGACAGCGAAAACAAAAGCTCATACTCATCAGTGCTTATACATGCCTTCGCCTTTTTTTCTTGCAATATTCAAAAGTAATACAAGCCCTTGTACTCTTGGTCATATTTATCTTGCCAGCTTGCCAAGTTTATAAATAATATAGTGACCACCTCACCACATATATAAATTTATAATATATATATTATATTATTATTGTGATTGATTTTTGTTTGTGATTGCATGGGGGTAGGACCCCATGTGGGGAGTGTATATATAGAGAGCCTTACCAAGACATGCATGTAATATATGCAATATATATATAAATAATTCACAACATACCCATACAATTTATAACATTCTCAAGATAAACATAAACACACTAATACATATTATAAACAAACACATCTTTACATACATACGATATACTGTACATGCTCTCTTTGATCGCATGTTATGATATTGGCTATTATCTATTACAATATATACATAAGCAATACACAATAATTACAAACGATACATTATAAGTAATTAGTAATAAATATCTCTTACAATTATTTTCATCACCAATACAACTGGTATCTTGGCATATAAATAATCATTAAAAAACATATTGAAAAGAAATAAGTAATATATATATTTATATCAGATCTAAGATTTTTTTACTGCCCCACAGTTTCTTAGGTCTTTTTTTAATTCTTTTAGATCTTTTTCCAATGACGCCATAATCAGGATTGATTATGTCTTATGTATGACATCATAAAATTTATTATTATATATATAAAATAAGCAAAAATTTAAAATAAACTTTAGCATCGTTTATCTATACTATAACAGTTACGCCAAAATTGCATAGCAAAAATTGATTATACAAGTTAATAACTGTAGTTTGTGAGTAATGCCAATTTGGCGATTATCTATTGCAAATAGAGTTAAGATCATACGATCGTTTATCGTATATATATAACAATTTGGTAGATTATCACCTTTTTGGGAAATGGTATTTTTATCAATTATTAGGGGATATGCCAGTATCTATATACAAAGTAGCTATTTACCAATTTGGTAGATTATCACCTTTTTGGACTTGCAAATAAAATTAAAATAGTTATAACTAATTTAGTTTACTTTTGTAAAAGTTTTATATGTATAAATTAAATATAGTAGAACATTGAATTTTATTTATTATAATAAATTATAATTGAATAACAATAGAATGAATTTTGTCTTATATAGAATGATGAATAGATATAAAAACACTTAGGAAAAATTTAAAAAAATTAATTGGTAGCTGATATATATTCTGTAATAATATATGATTCATGAAAGATAATTGAAAACCATGATATAATAAAAAGTATTATATATCATATGCAAAGCACAGGAATATACTTGAATGAATATATCCAAAGCATGAATTTAATCAAAACATAATTATTGTTCCAGACGATTATAATGAATACTATGTAAAGCATAGATGAAATATATTACATCAAAACTGTATAGAGAATACAATAAAGTATAACGATAAAAAATTAAACTCAATTTGAGAATGGAATAGATTAATGAAGTTGGTAAAATGAGAAAAGAAATGAGAACAGGTAAGAATTAATTGAATAAAAGATTGAGACCTAAAACAAATGATATATGATATTGGTAAACAAGCAAAGACATTACAAATGGAAAGAGAGATAGTCGATGAAGGCTTAGAAGGTGTAGAAAATCTTATTAACTTTTAGTTTGATAAAAAATGAAAAATAATATAAATAATCATGAAGAAAAATTATGTAGCAATGTAGTAAGTAAATTTAATGAATGAGACTTACTATGAAAAAATACTAAACTAATGAATGATTGAGTGACGTACCAAATTAGAATAGGATGTGTACTGCGTGTACAATTTATTATAGAAAATTGATCAAAATGTATAACAAAGATATTGAAAAAGTGAAACCACAAAAGCAGCCACTAACATTTATAAATAAAGAAAAATACTCTAATTGACTAACAAAATACTATATGTCAAATGGAACATTTAGATGGTATATGGGTGTAACAAGGGTTGTATGACATGATGAAAATGTTCATAAGATTTTGATGGAAATCGTCGATGCAATTTCTGTAACATAATCATATAAAAGAAATCTTTATAATAAAAAAAATATGATCTTTAAAAAAAGAATAAACATTAGGCCCTATGAATACCCACATCTATTAGATTATGTAGATGCAATGAGACATTCATATTGGATACATACAGAGTATAATTACTCATGAGATATTCAAGATTTTTCAGCAATGAATCCTCAAGAGAAACAAGTATTTATTAGGACAATGCTTTGTATAGCACAGATAGAGGTGTCAGTGAAATCATTCCGATCAGA
>JAYWGF010000032.1:0-8395 GCA_043778395.1 bacterium
GTAATTTTTTTCATAATATATATATTTTATGATATAAATTTATTATATTTCATTTATGACATCAAATCATTTGCGATAACTACCAAGCATAGCAAATCAAATTATGCTAGCTTTGGATAATATATATTTGATTTTGCGAGATATAGTATTCATGGTAGCTCCACTTCAGAAAACATCATCAATTAGTAATATATTTTGATTATCGCGTATAGAGTTCAAATTTACATCAAACAAACGATCTGCATTGACTACCCTGTTTTCTATTCATTTTATAGATTTTTGAGGTAGATTTTTTTCTGATTCATTTTTATTTATATATATATATTTGAGGTCAGGCAATATATTCTGTATATTTGACAAAATCATTTCATTTAGGTTTTGTGCTCTACGAACATTATTTGGTATCATGCATATAGTATCTATTTGTTTTTCTTTGACAAAATCCATAAATCTATCACCAAATATATGTGTATATAATTTATCTACCAGACTTACGGTCTGATACGCCTTTGACTTAGTCATTAGATATTGATAACTAGTACGATAATGATCTATACTATACAAATCACCAAAATAAAGTTTATCTATATATATGTCTTGTGATATAATTTGATAATCTGACTTCAAATCTATAAGCTGAGTTTGAGCATTATAGTATCATTGTTTATTTACAAAGTGCTGCAAATCAAAATATATCCAATATAGTCTTTTGATTGTATACTCAGTGTCTTTATTTGACTTTTGATCGTAATAACTGATAGCATTTTCACCATATTCTGTTTCTCAGTTTTCTCGTGTTATCAAGTTTATAAAATCTTTTACTTTTTGTATATCTAGTGAATTTATCCAAAATTGATAAGCAAAATCATAAACTATTTTATCAGTTTTTACGAAATTATTTATAGTATATATATTACAAACTTTATCCAATATATCAGCTAGATATTCTGATCCATATCTATAAAGCATATCGTGACTTAGGTGTAATGAGGATTCAGTCAATATTTTTTTGTGATCACAAAGCTGCAGTATATATATATTTTCAGAAATTAATTTTATATTTATCTTCATAATGATGATTTGATTATGATAGTAAAGCTTGCTATCATGTATAAAGTCAGACTATTTATTTTATATATATATACTCAAAATAAAAACAAATAAAAACAAAAAACTATTATCCAAAAAATGGAATATTGATTCACCATGCCATTACTAAGTCTTTTAGTAGTATATATATACCAAGTCCCATCATCAATACAAAAAATAATATATTTAGGTATCATTCTATCACAAAATATCTATCGCCACGGAGTCAGAATATTTTTTGTATCAAAAATCATAATAATCTACCTCCATCTAGTGCAGGTATAGGCAATATATTGAATATAGCAAGCGATAAACTTATCATGGCCATCCAGAGCAAATATTGGATTATGGGCTGTTTATCTAAGATATTGGATCACATTTTGATAGCTCATGCAGGACCGGAAAGCTTGCTTACGCTAGATTTGAAGTCACCATGTATCAATCCACCAAAAACTTTTGCAAGTATTTTGTACGATAAGATGGTTTGATTTTGTAATTCGCGAGTAGCATAGCCAAATGCCTGTAGTCCTGGCTTGTGAATATATATATTTGATAAATCTGGACTATTGGCTATAGTCACTCATAATACGCAATTATCCTTTGCACAAGTTCAAGTAAGCAATAACTCATTTTGTCATCTTTTGGTAGATATATATATGTTCTGACCTATATTATCACGCAATATATCTGCAAAACTTAGGTTAGTGCTAGGTATATTATTGATTTTTAGTAATATATCTCATGACTCAAATCATATTTTGGATCATAAGCCTCCGCTCATCACTTCTCATATAATCGGTGATTGTGAAAGAGAGCTGTCTTTGATAAGTCATTCTTTGGCTAATGTCTGTATATTAGCTATAATAAATGTATCATTGGTCACGTTTATAAAATTGCTAGATATAATCTGCATAGGCTGAAATCCTACCCAAAATGCTATCACAAAAACTATCCAAGTAAACAAAAAATTCATAACTACCCCACCTATCAATATACAAACTTTTGCAAAAAAACTTGCACTTATCAAGCTATCTTTAGCCCAAAAATCTTCTTTGTCATCTGGATCTTCTCACTTTAATCTTACAAATCACCCTAAAGGTATAAGATTTATAGTATATTCTGTACCAGTTTTATCTTTCCAAAATTTGAATAATTTTGGCGGAATACCTATGCCAAATTCTAATACTTTTACACCAAATTTTTTGGCAGTAGCAAAGTGCCCAAACTCATGTATCACTACCAAAAACATAAATGCCAAGATTCATATTATTATACCTGACATGATTTATTTTTTATTTTGATAAATTATATATATACAAATATAATAATCTGACTTCAAAATACAATATATATTGATATATCAAAAAAATACATTTTTTGCTTTAGTTTAACTTTATTATTTATATAATTTGTATATTCTAATGTCCCATAAATATAATTTTTATAGCTTCATATATCCCATATATACCAAGACCTATAAATGCAACACATCATAATAACGCAATGTTAGGATTTTTTATAGCTTTAATTGTAGTATTTGGACTAACAAATAATGCAATATTTAATATACAATGTCACAAAAAGACACCCAATCAAAAACCAAATACATTAATTACTTTGAAAAATGGAACATATCATGCAAAATCATCCAATCATAATATAAAAGGAATACTAAATGAAACCGCAAACAATCACCAAAATGTTTTTTTGACATCTAGTGCATTTTCTTTGTGCGACATACTTGGCATTATCTTTGATAATATCGGAGATATAACAAAAAGTATAGGTTTGATCAATCCTAGCAGTATATTAGCAATTTTGATCTGAGTAGGACTTACTTCTATTTCACCTTTACCATCTTCTTGTGTTTCAAACAAATGCTCTATACTTCATGCCGCCATTTCAAATAAAACAAGCGATGCTATAAGTACCATTATTCAAAGTAAAAGTGATACTTCTTTGAAAAATACCCATATTGCTAATACTACAGCAGTTCAGAGCATATTACCCAATCATGTTCATATTTCTATAGCATAGCGATTTTTTATTCAAGGATATTTTTTCATCAAAATACCTATAAGTATAGCAAAATCAATTGAAGTCTTTAGATAAATCAACAATCACACACTTACATCAGTTCGTTTGATATCTGTAAGAATCTTTTCTGTAGTAAATGATAAACTATTGAGAAATAATATTTCACCATAATACAAACATCATAACACTATAAGTACCATCACTGCAACAATCAAAGGCAAAATATTGTTTTTGAAGTTTTCATTTTTCATTATCATATATATTGTCAAACACATAAAACATTATCTATATCATGATAGATATAATAATCTGACTTTTCGTAAACTAGAAAAACATATATAAAAATATATAAAATAAAAGTATAAATACAAATAAAATTACAATCATGGAATTTTTAGCTCCAAAGAAGCAAGAAGAAGTGATTTGTGAATTCTTTTATTTCTTGTAATTTGAGTTTTTGCTAATTTTATCCAGCGTAAAGTAAAACGTTGTATTGATTTTCAATATTTTTTGAAATTTTCAATAGAATTTGGATATAATAAGCTAACTTCTATCATATCTTGTGGAATGATACAATTATCCACATCATGCATATAATCTCGTAATCATAATTCATGCGATAGTTTTACGCTATCATATCATGATTTGTGAATCTTTCATAATTGTGATAATATTTCAAAACGGTTTTTGTATGTTTGGCTCCGATGCTGAGTTTTTCTAGAAGAAATAAGTTGCATTACGGTATATTGATCTATTTTTCTCATAATACCATCAATCCGCCCAAAGCATAATAATTCATCAATAACTTCATATTTTGAAACATAATATTCTGGTATAATTTTTTTATAAGTAACGAGTCGTACACTTTTTTCTTGATCAAAATTATGAGTCAATCGATCTCTCAAATCAAACTGAGACCTAATAAAAACTTTATCAAATTTTTCAGATTTTATCATAGTGTAGATTGTATAGTAAATTATTTTAAAAATGTAATAAATCAAATGAGAGAATATATGTATTATATTATATAATCTGTAGAAATAATTATCAATAAATATATTGTCAAATATAATATTTTCTGTTTGAAAATGAAGTCAAACTATATATTATATCTATGATGGATACACAGTATATAAATAACCTTTTATCAAAAAATATAAATTCAGAAACAAAAATACTGATTGCTGTGAGCTGAGGAGTAGACAGTATGAGCGTTTTTTATTTGGTATATTTATTTTTTATCAAAAATAACTTTGATACTAAGCATATATATGTATGACACTACAATCATAAATTTCGTCAAGAATCAGATATAGAGCAACAAAAACTAGCCAAACACTTTGCTAATCAAAATATCAACTGGATCACATATAATTACCAATACGATAAATTTGATGAAAAAAGCCTCAGGCAAGCTAGACGAAGTTTCTTGGGTGAAATTATAAATCAAAATCAAATAAATATAGTGATCACGTGACATAATCTAGATGATCAAATAGAAACAACCATCATGAATCAATCTCGCTGAGCAAGCCTAAAGTGAATCATGAATATGCAACCCTACCAATCGGCTACTATATATCAGTCAAATTATCTATATCATGATTATTTTACTTGAATATTGAGACCTTTACTAAAAACTAGCAAATCAAATATATACAAATATGCAAATAACTTATGTATACAGTATTTTGAAGATAAAACCAATCAAGACCCAAATATAAGTGTTCGTAATTTTTTGAGAAATCAAATACATAATCTGACCCATATATGACCAAAAATATTTGAAAACTTTGTGATAGAAAATGATATATTTATGATAAAATTACTAGGTATATATAGTCAGGATATAAATAATATATATATTACCAAGCAAAAATGTCATACGCGATATGTGGATATAGATAACTTTTGGCTTATCAAAAACGACTCAATACGATCTAGTAATCAAATCGTCTATGTGTTGGATCAATTTGGCTTAGCAAATAATATCACCGTAGAGTACATCAATGATTTGTGGAAATTTGTGTTATATAACCAAAGTGGCTATAAGCAATTATCAAAAAATTTCAGGTTATATATTTGCCATAGTCATATATATATTATCAGATATTCTGACTGAAATAAACTTATCCAAAAAAACGATTTTGAAATATATCATGATAATATGATTTTGAAATTTCCAGAATATAAATTAAGATTGACAAAAGATAATGATAGATTTCATAATAAATCTATAAATGAATATTTATCAAATCGCAAAATTCCAGTTTTTTTGCGTAAATATATAGTATTGATAGTAGATAATTATAATAAAATAATAGATATAATAGTTTAGATAAATACATAATATAGTTTTGTAAAAACCAAATTTGCAATTACCAATAATATATATACAAATTAATTATTTATTTATATTACTAATAATAAAAATGATAAAACTAAATAAACTTACACCCGAAGAAGAAAGAGTAATAATAAATAAATGAACTGAGGCACCATATACTGGTGAATATGAAAATAATCACGCCAAAGGTATATATATATGCCGCCAATGCGATGCTCAGCTATTTACTAGTGATGATAAATTTGATAGTCAATGCGGATGGCCAAGTTTTGATAATACTATACCGGGTGCAGTGAATTGGGATACTGACGCAGATGGTCGCAGAACTGAGATTACTTGTGCAAATTGCGGATGACATTTGGGGCATGTATTTATGTGAGAGCAAATGACAGAAAATAATATCCGTCATTGTGTAAATTCTATAAGTATGAAATTTTTGCCGGATGCAGAATTGAAAAATAAATATGAGTTAGCTACATTTGGCGGGGGTTGTTTTTGGTGTATAGAGGCTATATTTTTACAACTCAAGTGAATTGTGCAAGTGCAGTCTGGATATATGTGATGAACTAGACCATTTCCTAATTATGAAAGGGTAAGTACTTGAGTTTCTGGATATATAGAAGTAGTACAAGTAGCTTACGATCCTGGTGTGATATGATATGAACAGCTTTTAGCAGTATTTTTTACTAGTCATGATCCTACGAGTGTAGATAAACAGTGATATGATGAATGAGAGCAATATCGTAGTATAATTTTTACCCACAATGAAGATCAAGATAAAATAGCAAAAAATTTTATAGCTAAAAATCAAGAAAGTTTCAATTTGCCAATCGCAACACAAGTTAAATCTGCTTCCAAATTTTATGTAGCAGAAGGATATCACCAAAATTATTATAACCAAAATACCGACAAACAATACTGTAGATTAGTAATAGACCTAAAAATCAAAAAAATTAAAGATATATACAAAAATTGGCTAAAATAATATATAATTATGCAAAATAAAATAATATATTAGTCAGACAATATTGCTAATGTATCAATACAATAAAACTATATATCGCTATTATAATAATTTCAAAATTGCATTACAATATAGTTAACAAAATTTATAAATACTTTACTATTTTTATCTTTTTATAAAAAAATATGTCTTTATTGATAATTTCTTTTTTGGCTGGTATGCTAAGTGTACTAGCACCTTGCGTATTACCCGTTTTACCTGTTATATTGTGATCTAGTTTATGAGCCGATAAACGATATAGACCTATAATCATAGTAATTTCACTAATGTTTTTTATAGTTTTTTTTACTATAATATTAAAAATAAGCAGCGCATTTATAAACATACCTTCATCATTTTGGATATATTTTTCTGCAATAATAATAATAGCATATGGAATTACATTGATATTTCCTAGTTTACGAGACAAAATATCAATAACATTATGATTAAATAAAGCAAATGAACTCAGTGAAAAAGCAGGTAAAGTAAATGGAATATGGTGAGATATATTATTGGGGGCTTCGCTAGGGCCTATATTTGCTAGTTGCTCACCTACTTATGCTATATTATTATCACTAGTTTTTCCCAAGAGTTTTGCATTATGATTGATATATACATGTGTATATGCACTATGATTTGGTTTATTATTATTGGTAGTAGCATATGGTGGTAGAGCCGTTATCAAAAAACTAAATCCTATAGCAAATCCAGATTGATGGTTCAAAAAAGTTCTTGGAATGATATTAGTTATAACCTGACTATTGATAGCTAGTTGATATATGCAAAAATTGCAAGTAAGTATATTATCATCTGGTGTGTGGGATGTAACCAAAATAGAGCAAAGTTTATTGCAAAATGCACCAGAATTGTGAAATAAAAATATAAATAAATCTAATTCATGAAATATAGAAAGTCCATATCTAAATGCAGATTATATATCGCCAGATATAAAATGACTTCAAAATTGGATAAATACTAGTGGATATAATTCACTCTCATGACTAAGATGAAAAGTTGTTTTGATAGATTTTTGGACTTATAGTTGTATAAATTGCATCAGGACTCTTGACACTATGAAACAGCGAGATGTAACCTATAAAGATAAATGATTAGTAATAATCTGAGTGCATGCGCCAGAGTTTCAATTTGAAAAAAAGATAGAAAATGTGCAAAAAGCTGTAAATGATTTTGGTATCAAATATGCTGTAGCCCAAGATAATAATTTCCAAACATGGAATAGTTTTGATAATCATTACCGACCAGCAAAATATCTCATAGACAAAAATGGTAATGTAAGATACACTCATTTTGGAGAGGGAAATTATCCAGAAACAGAAAAGGCTATACAAGTATTGCTTTGATTTACATGAGATATAATATCTACAGATAAAATATCAAATCGTAACTGACCCGTGACTCCAGAAACATATTTATGAAATAGTAGAAAAAAAAATTTTAGTGAAATAGAATCTAGTATAGCAAACCAGCGATGGCTATCGTGAAAACGAAATAATAGTGATGAAAATATATATCTTGCTGATAACGCTTGATGATCTATAAGTATAAATTCACAATGATCAGAAACTAATTTGGTAATGTGAGCCGATTCATGATCTACTATATCCGCAAGTATATATATAGATGATAAATTTTCACAAAAAATACAAGTCTCAGAATACAAGCTATATAATTTGTATAAATCAGATATTGCCTGACTTCACAAGATAAAGGTAATATTTGATAAATGATGAATAACTGCATTTGCATATACATTTGGGTAATATATATTAGATTGAATCTATAGTATATATTATCATAATACTAGTCATATTTGAAATCAATATATAGTAAACATCCCAATCCAGCTAAAGCTGGGGGCTTTTTTAATCTAATTTAATTTCATTTTGTCATTGTTG
>JAYWGF010000033.1:0-2874 GCA_043778395.1 bacterium
TAATTATATGACTTAGGTGAGAATACATCGATCACCTTATCTCATATTGTTATACCAGCAGATTTGAGATTATCTCGCTCTTGTGATTGACATATCTCATCTAGTATCTTTTGTGATATACAACGTACCCGTTCCCTATGATCAATATCTACTTCCTGATCCTCTTCGCTTAGGTAGTCATATATATCATACATTCAATACGTATCGGGTCTTAGTCTTCACGGTAGTAGATTTGAGTTTGTTATCATGTGATACGTATTGATAAAGTGTCTTCTCTGGACAACATCAATATACATAAATATCTTTTACTTGCAAGTTATATAGAAAAAGCCTAGTTATGTACTAGGTTTATAGTTATTTTTTCTACTATCACTCAATATCCACCACCACCACCACTCTCACTAAGTTAGGTATACGACCAACACGTATGCCGTGTACATGTCATCGTTATTGTATTTGCCAGTGTCTTTGTCTTTGTAAAATAAGTCTACCTCTGATTGTAATCTAATGGCGAAGTGGCATGAGCAAGGCATTGGATACTCTACTTGTAGCATGGAGTATCATCATACTCTTACTGTTTTTGGCTTTTTAATATATCATTTTCACCAACATCTAGTACATTCAGATAGTGCATGAAGTTCTTTTCATACTTCTATTGTATTAGAGTATAGTAGTTTTTTTATACCCAATAGCACATCATTAGTTACTCTATGTCAATTAAAAGAATAGATAGACTGATCATCTTGGTTATACATATATACTGGTCATTTATGTTCTGATGGTGTAGTAATATATTTATATACATTTCATCCAAAGTCTCATATTATTTTCATTATGTAAGTTTTAATAAAGCATCTTTTATTCTTTTTCTGTCTATCTTTTCTCATGTATCTTCACAGTAGTTGGGTATACGCATTAAATTCATTCTTTTGTCTAAATAATCTATCAATTTATATTCTTTTTCACAAAAAAATTCAACATTCTCTTTGTAGTTTTTTTCTGTTAAATCTTCGTTCCAAGGCTTTATTTTTAATTCAGCAATCAACGATATCACATAATCGTTTCTTTCTTTTTTATCATTACATAAATTTATAATTCTATCATATATTTCTTTTTCTTTTTTATTCATATATTATATATACAGAAATTTATTTTATTTTCAAGCTATTTCTGTATTATAATTTCAAAGATTTACTTTTCTTTGTTTATAAATATGGCTTGAATACAAGATCTATTAGCAGCTAAATGAATGTTACCACAAGAACCTATGATGATGCCACCTGAACAAATGCAGGGCTCGCTAGATGAAATGTCTATGCAATGTAAGCCAATATTTGACCAGTCTAGTGCTGATGAAAAGATTGCATTTCTAAGTATGTTGCTTTCATAAAAAAACTACCATTATAGATAGTTTTAATATAAAGTCTCTATTTTATAGAGATTTTTTAGTAATTTGTTTTTGTATCGATTTGCTGGACGATGTCATTGATGTTTAGCGTTACAAGATGGATTGCTTATATTTCAATTAACTCATATGCTATTTTTACAATAATAATTTTTTATTCTTTCCGCAGTTCGCACTGTTGAACACGTGAAATTTAATGAACAATCAGAAAATTGTTTTACGATATTTCAATTTATCAATCTTCAATTACTATATTTTCTTCTAGCGCAGCTATTCATTTGATACCATCATTTACTACATCATCAATCTCAGTGAGATGATCGTCATAGTATATTTTCAGATAATCATATCGCTAATATATATTTTGGATCTATTCAATATAATTTACCAGCTTGTTTTATTACATTACATTTATCTTCTTCAATACCTATCTTTTTACATACATCTATGAATTTTCTTTCTATAATTACTTCTTTTTTAATACTCGTTTCAATAGAACCATTAAGGGAAATACCACTCAATAAGATTCATGTAAGAACTTGAATCATGTTTTTTATTTGTGGATTAGACCGCAACCCTAAAGAATAGTCTCATATATAATGGCAAGATGTCGATAGGATTCGAACCTACGGTTTTAAAGCTTTGCAGGCTTCTTCAATTGACCACTCTGACACAACATCGTGACAACAGGGACTGGATTTGAACCAGATAACAATACTACCCATGTAGCTATCCCCACCACTAGCCTCTACTCTCATACTTGTTTAGCACAACGATTAAGCTCAATATTATTTATAGTAGAGATGTGCCTATATTAGGACTATTAGTTTTTTTTACCGAACGTTTATGGTGGCTAACTAATTATAAACCATTATAGATATAATACAGAATATATTCTATTCACGATAAAAATTTTTTATACTCAATCAAGTATATTTTTCTATATGCTTTTCAAAATCTTCATTATATTTTGTCATTCTTCAGTCATATCATCATAAATTGTACTCATAAATCACAATCAAATCATAGATGACATAAACACATAAACTAATGTATTCATAATATTATTTATTATTAATAAAATGAAACTGACAAACACGCATCACGCTCGCCGCCGCAGCCGAAGTACGCTTCTCTATCGCCTGAATCACTTCATACACACGCAAACTTACCTGCCACACGCACAGGCAACCAAGCAGACAGACTACTACCTGCTCAGTAACGACCACCATTAGAATACTGCAAACCCGCGTATGGAATCTCGTTATCTTTAGCCCATTTATTGATCACTGGAAACATCTCACTACTGTCTACACGATACCAGTCATCATATTCAGGTTTGAATAATTCAGGATATATATGAGTATAATTAGCAAAGAGTGTTTTGAGATATACAGTAGCGTCTGTCCAGTTACTAAATTCTTTTACATTTTTTATTCATCCAAATGATTCTGGAATTCACTCTCTAC
>JAYWGF010000034.1:0-2867 GCA_043778395.1 bacterium
CTGATTCTGAAGCTGGTATGCATACGACTGCGATGTTATTTGGCGCTAGAGGTAGTATATTTTTGGTAGGAGTATTGTATATATTAGCTGGCTTCATGAGCTATAGCTGGCTATGAATTGTGAGTCCAATTATATCACTGATATATATATGTATGATGATATGGTCATATATACATATAGAAGATAACGCTAAGCTGCTAGATATATACAAGTATTTTCCGTGGATCAATGCGATTGTAGGTATGGTGATTTTTTGGAGTATTTTGCTGAGGGTGATGTAGATTAGAGATATATTCTGACTCATGTGGTTTTTTTAATTGACTTGAGCTTTACATTATTTATATTAATTAGTCTTTTTTATAAGAAAAATTAAAAATAATGAACTCAAAAGATACAGCAGATAAAATAGTAAATATAGGTATATCAAACAGACATGCGCACCTTACAGAAGACACAATAATAGAATTATTTGGTAAAGATAAACTTGAAATTATGAAAGAATTATCTCAACCATGACAGTTTGCAGCAAAGGAAACTGTAGATTTAGTGTGACCTGCAAAAATATCATGAAATTTGGACTCTAGAGTAATTTTAAAATGAGTAAGAGTTCTTTGACCAGCTAGATTAGAAAATCAAATAGAATTATCACTAACGGACAGTCGTCAATTATGAATCAAAAATGTACCAATTCGCTTATCATGAGTGCTATCAGAAACTCCATGAATACTAATAAGATGACCAAAATGAGAAGTAAAATTAAAAAGATGAGTAATAGTATCACAAAAACATATACATATAGAACCACGAAGAGCCATGCAACGATGAATAAAAGATAATGATATAATATCTGTATGAGTAGAGTCATGAGTAAGGTCGTGAATCATGACAAATATAATTGTAAGGATATCAAATAGCGCTTGATTGGATGTACATGTAGATACTGATGAGTGAAATGCTTTTGGATTATGAAATAATGCAAAATGATTAGTATTGCTTAACGATGAGGAAATTTTAAATTTTATCAAAAATAATGTAAAATAATAAGTATTTTTTATATATATCAAAATAATAAATTATGAAAGTATTAGTAATAAATTCTTGAAGTCAGTCTCTAAAATATCAACTATATGATGAGGAAATCGTAATTGCAAAATGACAAATAGAACGTATATGAAATAATGACGCAATATTATCTTACGAAAAAGAGTGATATAAGAAAACAAAAACAACTTTGGCGATCATGAATCATAATGAAGCACTAAAGAGTATATTTGATAAAATTACAAATAGTGAAAATGGAGCAATCAGTGATATAAAAGAAATAGAGGCCGTGTGACATAGAGTAGTGCATGGATGAGAATATTTCAAATGACCTGTAGTGATAAATGACGATGTGATAAATAAAATTGAAGAACTATCAGAACTTGCACCATTACATAACCCAGCTAGCTTAATATGAATAAAAGTTTGTAATGAAATATTGGGTGTGCCCCAGGTGGCTGTTTTTGATACGTCCTTTCATCAAACTATGACTGCTGAATCTTACCTATATGCTATACCTACAAAATATTATGATAAGTATAAACTAAGAAGATACGGTTTTCATGGTATAAGTCATCAATATGTAACAGAAACCATAAGTCAGATAATAACAAAAAAAGATCTCAAAATAATTTCTTGTCATGTATGAAACTGAGCAAGTATTTGTGCTATCAAAGACGGAAAATCATTGATAACCTCTATGTGATTTACGCCACTAGAGTGATTGGTAATGTGAAGCAGAAGTGGCGATATAGATGCATGAGCTGTATTATTTCTCATGGAAAAAGAATGACTATCCACCAAAGAAATGAATAATATTCTAAACAAAGAAAGCGGAGTAGCAGGACTTAGCTGATATGGTGGTGACTTAAGACCTATAGAAGATGGTCATATAGCCAAATCAGAAAAAGAAACTATAATAATGAATATATATATAAATCAAATTGCTAAATATATATGATCTTACTATGTACTACTATGATGATGTGATGTGATTACATTTGCAGCATGAGTACTAGAAAATAGTCCATATATGCGCAAATTATTGGTAGAAAAATTAGCTTGCTTGGGTATATATATAGATGATAATGCAAATGATTGCCGTGGTAAACAAGTATGTATCAGCAATTCTGATAGCAAAATACCTCTTTGGGTAATACCTACTGATGAAGAATCTATCATAGTCAGATCTACTATATCACTATTGGCATAGTCATATATATCATAAGAGTATGAATAAATAATCAAGCACTATTTATGTTTATAGTTTTTTATTTATATAAAAGGAGTATATATATTAACTATAAATTCCTAGAGTCACACAAATAGCGAAAACTATTTGACAAATATAATTATATGATTTTACTTTAAAAAAACATTTATTTCTACTAAATAATAAACATAATGACAAGCAAAAATGAAGAAATTGATAAAGATAAAAGAAGCATAATATGAAAATTTTTTAGTATAGAATGAAAAATGAATAATATTAATTTTACTCGAAACTTTCTACTTATTATTTTTATTTTATGGTTATTTATTTCAAAAAGTAATTTATTGGAGCATGTTATTTGATGAACCTTAACTTGAATAATTATTTGGTGAATTGTATTTTTATCATTATATTTTTTTGTTAAAATAGTAATAGTTAGATTAAAAGATCTAAATATAAACCCCCGAAATGCTTTTTGGGTTATAGTACCCTTATGATTTTGAGCTATCACTTTTGTAGTAACTTTAATGATCGCTATGAATTGATGATGAGGGTGAAGTATTGAAATGATATTGGTACCATGAGTTATATTCATAATATCTTCTATATATAT
>JAYWGF010000035.1:0-2859 GCA_043778395.1 bacterium
AATAATAATATCCCTAAAGACACAAATACAAAAAATAATTTTACAATACCAAAATTATCATCCAGTTGCTGAACGGTTCTGGATGAATTATCAATACTCGTATCAGAAAATATCTTTTGGATTTTGAGTGTGGATATTATGGTAGTAGAATCTAGGCTGGCAGGTAGTTTTAGTAAATATTTGTAAGAAACTCTACTTCATAAATCTGTAAATTTCGCCAAAATAATCTTATCATACGGGACTATTATAGTTCTTCATCAGTCAAATGGATTTAGATTATCAAATGGGCTAGGTCTAATTATACCATTTATATCAAAAAAATCACTTCATAATTTGACTTTACCATTTTTGACAAAAAAATCATATGTATCTTGGTCTACATATACGCCACCAGTTTTATCACTAAAGATCTTTTTTTTGTCCAATTTTCCATAAAATGGATATTTTGTAGTCACTCACAAGACTTTGACTAATTTTGCATCATCTCAAGAAAATAGATTTGTATTAAATTGTACTATAGGTTGATAATCGATATTATTTTGAGATAGAAATTTGGTCAAAAAATCAATTTGTGATTGATCAAATGGTTTAGTAGAACTAATAGATATATCTCATCCTAGTATAGGTTTTGTTTCATTTTGTATTTGATTTTTGATATTTTGAGAAATAGAGTCTATAGCGGTAGTCACAAACATAGACAAAAAAACTACGACAAATATCAAAAATATCTTGCTCCGATGATTTTTTAATTGAGATAATACAAATACACTTAGCATTATATTATTTTGTGATTTGATAAAGTGATGGTATAATCAGCTTGGTCAGCTATATTTTTGTCATGAGTGATCATGAGGATAGTTTTGTTAGTTTTTTGATGTAAATCGTGGATGATTTCCATGATTTTGGCAGCATTGGTGGCGTCTAGATTACCAGTAGGCTCATCAGCCAATATCATAGCAGTATCTCAAACAAAAGCCCTAGCTATAGCCACCCTTTGTTGTTCTCCACCACTCAATTGAAAAGGATATGCGTTTGCACGATTGGTCAATCACAGCATAGATATCAATTCTGAAGTTTCAAACTGCCTTTTTAGGTTATTGATATCTATCACTAAGTCTATATTTTCTGTGACAGTAAGCTGAGGTATCAAATAAAATTGTTGAAATATAAAAGATATATTCTGACCTCTTCGTGTAGTAAGCTCATCAGATCAGTTATGTTTTATGAGTTTTTGATTTATATATATATTGCCAGATTGGTAATCGTCTAGTCAAGATATGATATTTAGGATAGTAGTTTTGCCACTTCACGATGGAGCCATCAATGATACAAATTTATTTTTGGGTATTTCAAAACTGGCATCGGTCAATATATCTATCCTTCAGTCTGCTGACTCAAAATACTTACTCACTCAGTCAAATTTTATCATGATAGTCGTATATTAGTTTGGTAAAAGGTTATTTGTGTTTATAAAATTTACTATTTTTTGAGCTAATATATTGTATCAAGAAAAGTTAGGGTGTATACCATCTGATATATTTAGGTCAGGTATTCATCATACTCCACTCAAAAAATCTGGCAAAAATTTGATTTTGTATTTGGCAGCTAATGATGGATATATAGACTCAAAATCAGATATATATTTCTTATCCAAATTGGTAGGGATTTGCATTCACAATAATACTATATTTAGATTTTTGGATAATATATAGTTTATTATATAGTCTATATTTTGGGTGAGCTGGGCGGTGCTTAGAGATTGTAGTCAGTCATTGCCTCATATCAATAAAAATACCACATCTCCAGAATTAGCTGGTGCTATAGTCCAATTCAATCTATCGCGAAGTCATTTTGAGGTATCTCAAGATTTGCCAGCATTGATAGTTTTGATATTGAGTTTTTGTCAGACTATATATGGATATGACTGCTCTATAGGCAGCTGATATCCAGCAGTAATACTATCTCACAAAAAATAAAATTGAGTTTGCGAAACTGGTGCTCTAGGTATGGCTATAGGTTTTGGTGGAGTGGCAGTACATCATCACAACCACAATAATACAAAAGTCAGAATATATATATAATATCTCATCTCTAACTATCAAAAATATAAATAAACAAAAATATATTATAAAAATCCTACTCGCCAATACAAATCCAAAATAAATTTATCCGTTTTGCACTACATCAATCTCCTCTGCTGTCAATCCGTAAAGCTCATAGACCATATTGTCTATTTGCTGGTCAGTGAGGTCAATTTGGGATTTTAGTGATAATATATATGTCTTGGTATCATCAAAATACTTGATCAAATCTTCTTGGTCGGCTAGGCTTAGTCTAGTTTTGAGTTTTAGTTCTTTGATAAAATCGGCAAAGTCTAGATTGTAAAATTTTGTGAGTTTTTGGGTAGGCTTGGATATATGATAGTTTGCGGATATGATAGATAAAAAATTGTCTGACTTGAGTTGTAATTGACGATTTAGGTCTAGCATACGATCAGCCAACTCTACAAAAGGCTGCTGAGCATCAAGAGAGATTTGAGGAATGGGAAGTTGAGATAAATATCTTGGTTTAATATGAATATCCTTAAAAGAATTTTCAAAAAAGAAATTTAACAGATATGAATTTAGAATACTAAGTATATATTTAATATCAAAATCTTTATTAGAAACTTGAATATTGTGGAGTGTATATAAGTTATAGTAAGATTCTTCATCGTAGCAAGCTACTATTCTTGTTTTTAATTTCAAATTTCTTATATCCTGAATTAATATTTTTGGTGAATTAAAAAGTGTTTCATCTCTCAAACTTCATCACTCAATTTTTAAATTTTTATCATAGTCTATTCGCTTATTTTCTCGA
>JAYWGF010000036.1:0-2816 GCA_043778395.1 bacterium
TATATCTACTCGCAAGTCAGATTATATCCCTAATATATCTATATATCTAGATCAAAATCAAAATCGATTATATAATCAAAAATATATATTTGCCAAAATTCAAAATATGAAGGATTATTTGTCTCAAATAGCCAAAGTAAATGTAGTAGAGTTTAGTTATCAAGAAGATTCTGAGTCATATACTACCAATATATCTAGTATCATAAGTCATATCCGTAGTCGTGAAACGGATAACCCAGTTGTGATAATTAGTGATTGGTTAGGATTGGATGATGATATGGCCAAAAGTTTGGATAGTATATATAGTCTGACCGATTTGTTTTGTTTTGAAATACCATTGCCAAATATATCCTCTAGTCATAGTAGTTTTTATCTATCGTCAAGTCCTGCACTATATGCTCAAATCTATGATTTATAAAATACTAAATTGGCTGATGCCAACTCAATGTGTATGATGTGATCATAATTCAGAATATATATGCAAAAATTGCCGCAAAAATCTTATATCTCATCAAGAAACTTGTAATATATGTCATAAATATTCAGAAGATTTTGTAGTATGTCGTGGATGTCGTAGTGAAGTTTATTATGAAGGAATTGTGATTTTGCGAGAGTTCAGTAATTTGGTCAAAAAAATAATTTACAAACTAAAATTTTGGCATAGATACGATACGGTGAGTTTTTTGGCAGAAAAGTTGCGACTGATTTTGCAAACTAATCAGCATATATATGAGTCAGACAATATTGATAATATATATATCAGCTATGTACCATCACATCGGCGAAGAAAATATCGAATCAAATGATATAACCAATCAGAACTATTAGCTATACAATTATCCAAAATTAGTGGCCTAAAATTTGTAGACATAAGCAAAAAGGTCAAATATACAGTTTCACAAGTCAAGCTAAATAGAAATCAAAGATTGGTCAATTTGATAGATTCATACAGATTAGTAGATAATCTGACTTTGAATTGAAGTGAAAAAATAATCATAGTAGATGATATTACTACTACATGATCTACCATAAATCACCTTGCCAAAACTATCAAATATATATATCCCAATATCCATATATGGTGATTAGTGATAGCTAGAAGCAACAAATAAAATAAAACATATTTTTTATATATATTATCAAATAACTTATGAAATTACTAAAAATTATATTTAGTGTGTTTGGATTTATGTTTTTGATAAGTCAGAGTCAGGCTATCACTAATATATATATCACAAAAGAAATCCCCAAAGCTAGTCCCTATAATGCAGCCTCTGCCAATACTAGCTATATAAATACTCAAAATCTTTGGTCTGGATGGTATGCAAGTTTTGATCAAACTACCGATAAGATACAATCATACAATTTTGGCTCTGGTAGCGATATATTGATAAATTGAGTATATCCTATAAATTATGACTCTGGTGTAGTTAAGATTTCATTGAGAGATATGACGGGAGCTTCTTTGTTGGGTGCTTTATCAATTGCGCCTGTGCGTATATTATCATACAATAATAATTCCGAATGAATAGGTATGCAAGATAATTCACCTTTTCCTATTATGTTTTCGGGTGCTAGATATCGAAATGAGCAGTGAGGCAAAGATGACAGTCGTAATGCTATACTATTTGAATTACCTAGCAATAATATATGATTTGGAGCATGGTTTGGCGATGTAGAAACTAGATTTGTAAGTGGTACTTTGGCCAAAGTGGAATTATTTGATGTAAATGGTATGTTGGTCAATAGTACTGGTATATACAATGGATACGATGAATCTGATTGTTGAGGCACTACTGTGCAAAACTCCCCCAGCAAATGTGGAAATGAATCTACTAGATTTTTGTGATTTAGTGATGATGTACCCGGTAATATAAGATATATGTTAGTAACCGTATGAGATGATGATAGGGGTGATTTGTGACTGACTGAGCATTTATCTTTTGTTGGACCTAGTTTGGTTACTTATGATGATAGTGTGCCTTTGCCTTTGCCTTTGCTTACAGGTAGTGCAAATATATATCTAAGTGCTAATACTGGCGGTGTATATAGTGGAGATAAGCTAAATCTTACTATAAACTATATACGAAGTGGTAATTATGTATCCAATACTTGATCTATAAGTATATATATACCTAGTAATACGACTTTTGTAAATTCTAGTATGACTGGTGTGCTTAGTGGTAGTATATATACTATCAGCTGACTCAATATGACTAACTGACAGACTTGATCTTTTGTGATAAATACTATAGCTAATTCAAATCAGACTTGAGCTGCAATTTTTACAGGCACTATAGCTAATTCTTGAATTATAAATAATAATATTTTATATATAAATACATATTATCAAAATATTCTGACTACTATACCTTATAGCGATTTGTGATTGACTATAAGTGTAAATACTTGAGCATCATATAGTGGCGATACGATATCATATATACTCAAAATCACCAATTTTGGACCAAATACTGCTAGCTGAGTGAAAGTTAGCGAATCATATCCTAGCGGATTTAGTTATATTTCTAGTAATATATCACCTATAGCAAATATATATTCTTTGTGAGATTTACCAGCCAATACTAGTAAGCAAATCATCATCACATGAGTGGTAATATGAAAACCTAGCGATATATTGAGAAACATAGCTTTTGTTTATAGTAATACGCTTGAGAGTTGATCTATAGCTAATACATGATTTGTGGACGTATTGATAATTGCTACTTGAACTATAACTACTTGAACTATAACTACTTGAACTATAACTACTTGAACTATAACTACTTGAACTATAACTACTTGAACTATAACTA
>JAYWGF010000037.1:0-2816 GCA_043778395.1 bacterium
GGAGTACCTCCACCAAAATAAATTGTTTTGACCTGAGATGTGCATTGTTGTGACCATGATGTAATTTCAACACACAATGATTCGACATACTCATCAATCAGTTTTTGAGTCACATGACTACCCGCAATAACATAAAAATTGCAATATTCGCATTTTTGCGCACAAAAAGGTATATGAATATACAACGAGACCATGGACTAAGTATATGATTATGATGGATAGTAGATACTCAATATTATGTCACACTAAATATTGAACTAAATCTAGTTATAATACAAATTGTATCACTTGCTTTAATCATATATATATATATATGTACGATAATCTTTTAGATCTTTTCAAAAAAATGTTAGCATCTACCAAAACTATTATGAGTTTATTAATTATGAGTTTTTGTTTTACAACAATAGCTTTCGCTGGTTACACCAATTGATATTTTAAGAGAAATGGTACATTTGTAGGATGATACTATAAAACTACACCCAACGAATACAGATATGACAACTATAGCTATAAACAATCACAAGATGTATTCAATGAATCATACTATAAGAGAAATTCACAGCCATCACCATCATATCGAAATACACAATGAACATCTATCAATACTCGTCAAACAAATATGCGTAGTATGCGATGAATTTAGAAAATATATTTTACTGAAATAGTATTTTTTATTTTTTAGAATAAACTAAATAATATGTTTATCTTAACGTTATTAGTTGATATTATACTTACGATTTCGTGGTCTACATTTATGTATGTTCTTACTCATAATTTGTTCCTGTCAATTTTAATAATATACATATTTTCATTGATTGTAATTATACGATTTCCTCTTGCACTACTTAATTCTCGCAATAATTTGCGTAAGCAATTAGTAGGAGTATTACTTATATGTTTTAATGTGTTTCTTCTTAATATACCTCGCAATTATCTTGACCGATGAACTGATAGCTTTAAAACCTTTATACTGAGAAGTTCTGGTACTGTAATAGGTTTACTGATGAATGATATTATCATTTTTCTTATACTATATTTTATAATATTGCCACTAATTAGTTGGTCATTCAAAAAAATAAGTAGCTTTATGATCTCATGATGGAGAATGATAAGGAAAAAATCGATATCGAAAGATGCGGATAATTTACCAAAAGATGCAGATGATATGCCAATAATCTAGATTGAATCAATAAATATATTGAATAATAATAAAAGTTTTATCATCTAATTTTACACCCTAAATTTATATCATTATGGAACAACAACTACCACTATATAATACCACTAAACTCAGTATACGAACAAATAAGCTCATAAAATTAGAATTTATATTGATGTGACTAGTATGTAGTATGTCTGCAATTCGTTACATTGCAGCACTAAATGGTATAGAATTTGGAACTGATAAAAGTATTGCTTATAGCTGAGATAGTATTGATGCTCTTTATCTAATTGTGTTATTAACTTGGGGCATAATTACGATATTATCTAATATTGTATCAATGAGACGGCGCTATCTTGCATATCGTAATACATATAGAATATCTAGTGAGTGATTAAAGTATATCCCTCAACAGATGGTATGGTGATGGATCATTCCAATGATATCAATATCTATTCGAATAGATATTATGAAACAATTTAGTGAAAGAATTTCCAAAGAAATCAATCAAGATGTAATTTCTATTGGACTAATTAGATTTCGATGGATATCACTAATTATTAACGCTCTACTTTTAAGATGATTAGACCTAAGCACAGATACTACACAACAAGTAATTAAATCATGATTGATTGAAGTTGGTATAATTTTAATTTCGATGCTTGCGATATATATAGCACTTATATTTTATAAAAAAATCACAGCTCAAGAGCAAGAGTGGCTAGCTTTTAAACTAAATAGTTTGAAATAATAGAACTGATCTGAGAATTCTGTTTATATTTATGGCATAAAATCAGAACCTGCATTATATACTTGAGGTATAAAGTGTTAATGATTTATACTCACAACGATTAGTCTTAGTTATCAAACTATAGCCACTAATTTACCACAAACTTTACAACTCAAAAAGCTTCTTAAAATCCTCATCTTTGATCATATCGATCGTCCAGCTCGGCTCAAATGTCATCACCACCTCGACTTCACAATCCACAGTATCTCATATAGCATTTTTGACTGCGAGAGGGAGATACTCAGCCGCAGGACATGCAGGCGTAGTCAGCGTCATGGTGATCAGGATATCCTGTGATATACTGATATCATAGATCAGACCCATCGTCCACACATCGATGAGCGGAAACTCCGGATCATAGACAGTCTGTATTGAAGAGATGATAGTATCTTTCGTAGTATCTATGCTATTATCAATATTATTATCCATTATTGCGTTGACCCAAAATAAATAATCCTCAGAATATCAAAACCATCAAAAGTCAGACTTTTTTGGATCGGATATCAAATACAAACATACTACCATTGAGCAATACAAAACATGCTATCAAAAATGCATATTTGTATGATAGTGGACTCAATATAGTAAATTTTTTGTCACTATTGACGCTATATCACCATAAAAAAATAAAATATGTGATTCACCAGCTTATCAAAAATAATGCTACCAACATAAATATCACGGCAACCGCCGTATCCTTGAATGGATCAATCATATATCGGGTGACTATCCCGATACTGATTCACAGTAGGATTTTTGATAGCGATAGTATATGATACAAATTCATAGCTCACTATACATATATCACACAAAAAATGAATAAAGAAAAAGCCTCCGAAGAAGACAACGGGGCCGAAAGGT
>JAYWGF010000038.1:0-2792 GCA_043778395.1 bacterium
TTCAATCTAACTGCCTGCCGAGCCACAGGTAGATTATCTGCCATAAATGCTATAGCTTAGACTATGTCATTCACAACGATTTCAAAATATCTCAATCTGTACAAAGTGATTTCAAAAAATTTACAAAATCTATAATATAATCACTTTGATTTTGACAATTAATTGTAAATCATTGTTTTGATAATATAGGCATTAGATTTTTTTTATATCAAATCCAATTATTATCACCATCAAAAATATTTTCATATAGATTTAATGAAAGTATGATTATTGGTAATTTAATTTCTTCATCAATTGATAAATACCAGTCTAACTGATAATATGTTGGCAATTGAATTCTAACTTCATGTAATATATCTTTACAATCATCGTCAGAGAGATTTTCTTCTTTATAATATATATTATCCTCATTATTTTCCAAAAAAGTTTGTACTTTTATATTTATAAAATCCAATAGTCAAATTTTTTCTCAATCAAGACTCTCAAACTCATGTTTTATAGGATTTACAATTCATTTTATCAGTGGATATTTATTACTATATACAAAATACTGACTATTAAAACATAATGATATTATACCAATTACGGTATTATATATTTGATCAAAATCAGATTCATTTAGTATGGGACTCATGATCCTTGATCAACTATATAATTGTAAGCAAACTGGTTTTTTTTGCAATTTTAGCTTGTTTATAATTTCATCATATTCAATAAATATATTACTTTCTATAAAATTTTCATTCTCTTCGTGTTCTATTTTATTATTATAATTTTGGCATATATATATATTATCAAGCAAAAAAACTTTTATAGTTTTTTCATAAATATTATTTATCATTATATTTTTATCTTCGGATATATCATTATCTTGCAAGAGTCAATTTATAGTATTTATAGTCAATTTACTTTTACCTAAAATTGCATCATATCAAATCTCTTCTCAAATAATTTCCAATATTCATTCAAATCAAATTCAGCATTTTTGTATGTTTTTTTGAAATGTATCAAATATATATTTTGGCTTTAATATATTCAAAATTTCATTTTTTAGTTTTTGCAAAAATGTTTTTTTATAAACATTAATTATATTAAGATAATTCTGAAATCGATCCTTTTTGTCTTTTTTATTACCATAAATTTGTAAAAAAGTTTCAAAAATTTCATAATATATTCCAAAATTTTGATTTATATTATTTTCAGTAGGATTTTCAATAATTTGCAATTGAGTTTTTTCATCAAAATCTTGCAAATATTCTATAAATCCAAAAAAACTATCCAAAAATTCTACTCTATATATATGTGATAATAAAGAATGATTTATAAATTTATTATATTTATCTATATCTCATCTCAAAATACTGCCAATATTAAAATTGTTTTTATCTAATTTATATTCTGTATTAAGATTATTTGACATTCTGTTTATAAAATAGTTAATAAAATCTTTATTTTGCGAAATTAAATAATTTACATAATATTTTTGATATTAAATACAAAAAATGCATATTAATGTTATTTGTATTTACTTTATAATCTAGTATATATATTATACTACATATGTCAAATTAAAAATATATATATTTACTATTGATATAGAAGTCAAACTATATATTATATTAATTATGCATAACACAAAGTTGATAGAATCAAGACAGCAAGTCACAAATTTTAATGATTTATTTAAATGATTGGTAAATCAAGCAAATTCTTTGCTATCGGCTAGGATAATGCTTATATTATGAATTAGCAAAAATGCTTTTCATAGTGATATATATACTAATTTGATACAAGAAACATTGGATTTTGCAAAATATGAAGTGGATTATATAAATAATAGCTTATCTCAATATGTTTTACCTATAAGTTGAGTTAATGAAAGGACTATCGATAATGTTCTTGGCGAGGTAAATCGTCCTCCTAATTTTTATAAATGATTGTTTGATCAAAATAAAGTAAACGAACACCATATCATTGCCAATATGAAGAATAAATGATGATTTGAGATTTGAGGAAAGGGCAAAATAATAATAAACACAAATTCTTATCGAGATAATTTTTTGAAACGTCATAATACTTTTACAAAAAAAAATAGTAATTTTTTGATAAAATGAACAGATACTCGTATAAATACTATTCCACTCACAATAGTAAGACATAATAAATGATTAAATACACGTTATCCATGAAATTTTTTCCCTCATTTACAAATTTCTGCAGAATATGAATTTATATGAGTTGGAATGAATAATATTTATAACCAATGAAATAAAAATTTTGAAAACATAAAAACAATAATTTGAAGTTGCTTTGAGGACTTATACAAAGAAGATAGTTACGAATTTAGAAAAAAAATATATTAATAAATCCAAAATATAATGTTACTAGCTATAGATAAGCCTACTTGAATCAGTACCTTTGATGTAATTCGTAGATTACGCAAAACTTACCCAAAGCTCAAAATGTGACATTGTGGCACTTTGGATCCTTTAGCTACTGGATTGGTAATAATATGAACAGAAAATGATACCAAACAAATGACAAATATCATATGACTAGACAAAAAGTATCTAGCTACTATAGATTTTAGTCAAATTAGTGATACGCGAGATACAGATTTTTGGGATTATCAAAAACAGTTTGAATATACAAATATATGAAATGACGTAATATTTGAAGGTCAGAATATATATGATATATATCAAAAAATAGTCTGACTTATGGATTCGCTAGTATGAAGTCCAGAATTGCCTTTACCAATCTTTTCCGCCAAAAAGGTAAAAGGTAAAAAA
>JAYWGF010000039.1:0-2791 GCA_043778395.1 bacterium
TAGTAAAAAAAATAAGAGTAGATGGCTAAAAGAGTATCTATGATGAGTAGATGAAAATGCATATCTACTGCCATATCATATCCCACACAAGGATAAAAAAATGATACCGTGAGTACTTTCGAGGTCAAAATTTAATGAAGAAGCTGTCACTAAAGATCAATTTAATCAGAAATTACCAAAAAAAGAAATAGTCAATATCGATGACTGATCCATGATGAGAATTGAACTTTTTGAAGCTATTAAAAAAGATCCAATGACTATCAATTTATGAAATTATTATCAATATAGATTATTTGATTATTTGATATGATTTACCCAATCAATTGATCTGAGTGTCAAAATAATTCTAGTTAAAACAAGTGAAAAAGATCTACATGATTCAAAGATCATGAAATTAGCAAATAAAATACGTACATCCAAATGATTGAAGGATATTGATATCTATTATATATTGTCACAGATGGATGTATTTAATATGCTGAAGCATCAGAGTTTTATACACTTGACAAATGAAGAATATCGAGAAATTCGGAGTTATGTGTCAGTAGATTTAAATCACACCAATACACTCTCGCAGGACTTGAGAATTAAACTCGATAAACTTTTGAATGTAAAAATTATTTGACCAATTCTGCAACAAACAAGAGATTTGAATCTAAAAAAATCATATAAATCCATCTATGATAAAATAAAAAATAGATTAATATATAGATACGAAGTTGATACTATTGAACCATGATTGTATGACATTGTTATGGACCGATGAAATTCACAAAGATAATACTAATTCAATAACCAATACATAACATTAAGAAACATAAAGTGTTTTGGGAAAATTATCAGCTATTTTCTATAATTTTTCAGCAATCTTTCATGTTGATCGTGATTGACAAATTTTGTAATTATCCGCTTATCTCATATCTTTTCGCGATAGAGCCTGATTCATGACCTTGCAAATTCTGATTTGAAGACGTACAGATCATCAAAATATTTGATCCGTCACCCCAGTACATCACGATGATTGTGGATATTGTACAATTGATGACAAACATTGTTGAGGTATTTTTGCACGATACTATTGGAACTATTGATGATCGTGAAATATGATTGCTCCAGCGTTTTTGGATCAAAATCGAGCTTTAGATCAATCAATACTTGCTTGAAATTATCCCGATTCTTCACATCAATATTTTTTTCGATCGATGGTTCGATATGAGATAATACAGTAGTTTGCATATCATCTGTAGTTTTGGATTGCTCTAGTATTGGTTTTCTTATTCATAGACTATTGCACACAAAAGTGCATATTTCGTACTGATCTTTGGTGATCGCGAGTCATATATGCGATGCAACAGCGCCTATATCTATCCATTTATTATTATTGATAGCTTTGATATATTTTCTCACAAAACGTGATTGCTTTGGATCCTGTAGGTCAAAATTTTGAGTGAGCAATTCTTGATTGGATATATCCAGATTTGACAAAAGTTCATTGATTGTGATCGATGATGATGTGATAGTCTGATTATCATCTTGTTTTTGAGTTGTAGTATTTTTGAGAGTTGGAGTATTATTTTTTCTGTTGATATCTTTTGTGATTTTATTATTTATTGTCTTGTACAAATCAAAAAGTATCACTTCTTGATATGCGTTTGTGTCATATGTATGATGCTCAAGATATGACTGTATGAGATATCACGATCGATTCATATACGATACAAAATTATTGATCCTATCTCCATATGCAAGATGTGAGTCAACCGCTGTCAACATCGGTCAAAAGCTAAATCTTGGTAAATCCACGCCATTGGCATACTCATTGATAAATTCAGTATATCATTGTACAAATTTAATAGACAATAATTTCGAGAGGTCGTCAATTTGTTTGACTAATATTTCTTTGGAGTTCTTCTTTGACAATTCAATTATAAATTTTTGTCTATCTTCTATAGACATATTTTTCTCGGCACAATATTCTTGAAGTATATCATGATTATCGATCGATGTGTTTTTGATAAGTTTTGTTTGTATATATCATTGAAATACATTTTTTATCATAGATGTATTGATATCTAGATATTTATCTCGATCAAATTCAGTTTCTTTGATTCAAAAGTTATATTTTAAGCCGTTGAATTGCAGTCTAAATTCATTGTTTTTTTCATGAAATTCTGAAGTTGAAACCACTTGAGGCTTTCGAATCTTTTTCAAGTCTTTTGCTTCCTTGAGCATCGTGTTATATTTTTGAAATATACTTACTTCATTGCCAGCTCTTCATCAGACAAAATTTGCTATATATTTTCAAGAATGCTCAAAAAGCTTCTGATGCAAGGTTAGATTTTCTTGTGTAATTTTTTTTGTAAATAATTTGGCAGTAAATTTAGACCGCAAACTCGTCTGTTTATTGGTATTTTTAGTATCTACTGTTTCAGTATTCTTCACACGTCTATTATAGGTATATTGATATATCTGTCAATTTTTTGTTTTTACTTAATATTGATTGTATGCTATATTATACCGCGAGTAGTATTCAGATTATCACCGCATTGATAAATCATTCAGTGCCAGTTCATACCGTGACTCATGGTAAAAATCGTGCTGTCAATGCGATAGCAACTCATGTAAGTAGTGTTTGTACAATCAAGGACATGTGGTAAAACTAATAAAGTAAGCACATGCTACCCTAAAAATAAATTTTTGCAATACTAAAGTGATGTATTATTTATGATTTAAGCCAATTTTAATTAGTGGGTACGAACATATTATAGTAAAGGTGATACTAATATATTTT
>JAYWGF010000040.1:0-2782 GCA_043778395.1 bacterium
AATGGCGCCAACTATCATGGATCTCGCACAATGACTACTCCATGATCCAGTACATATCGAAGTCACACCAAACTCTTCTACAGTCGATATGATAGAGCAGTCGCTCTATACCATCCAAAAAGAGCACAAAAAAGATTTGTTATTGCATCTCTTACAAGACAAATCGATCACCAGTGCAGTCATATTTAGTAAGACAAAACATGGTGCAAATAAAATAGAAAAGTTTTTGGTACAGGCCGGTATCTCTACAGCCGCTATCCATGGCAATAAATCTCAAGCTGCAAGACAGTGAGCTCTCAGCAAACTCAAAGAATGAAAAGTACGTATACTCGTAGCAACAGATGTTGCTGCCAGAGGTATCGATATCGATCTGCTATCGCATGTGATCATCTACGACGTGCCACTCGAGCCTGAGTCATATGTGCATCGTATCGGCCGTACTGGTAGGGCGGGAGCCAGCGGTCAGGCTATCATGTTTTGTGAGCCTGAAGAAATCAAATATCTCAGACAAGTGCTCAAACTCATCCAAAAAGAAATCCCATTGGTGACAGATCATCCATATCATCAGCACATCGGCCTCAATTCTCAACCACCAAAATCTCAAAAAGAACCATCTCAAAAGTGATGATATAAACATCGCCAAGCAAGTCCTGCAAAAAATAGATATACTGACCAAAGATCTCCCAAAAAATACTAATCATGATGTACATAATCACGACATTGGATGATATACCCGTATTGATCGATGGAGCGATCGTGGTGATCTATGATCTCGTATGAGCCAAAAAGACTCTCAAACATATCATGTACACAACACAAAAAGTCCACCACATCAAAATCGTCGATGAATCAGAATATGATATGTACACAAAAAAATATACTCCTAAAGCTTTACATGCTGATTGATAAGATATTATTATAGGTGATCTTAATTATGGATTATTTTTTTGGTTGAATTTTTAGATTAGTAAAGTAAAATTTTTGTATTATTTCAATAGTCGTATTTTTTTAGGAGTTTTTACTAACTGTATACTAGTAGTACCGATAACCAGCACTAGCTAAACTCCCTTAAACTTAATTTTATTAAGTCTGTAATTGTGTAATCTGAGTGTGAAAAGTGTGTTATCGCCAGATTAGTATAGTCTTTTTCTATATATTTTAGCGCGAATTGATTTTTTATAAATCGATATATTTTTTCTGGAAAAAAAATTCTACCATATAATTTGCATCTATTTGTTAGAAATTATTAGATTGTGCGTATAATCAATATACTATACATTCTAATAGTATAATTATGCAAAATTCAACCAAGCTTTCAGTTCGCCTGCGTAAGCAGGCGCATGATCAAAACTCAAATTGAGTGCAGACTCAAGATATTGGATATTGATCTCCATAAACTCAAGAATATCAAAGGACAAGATCTAAAGAAAAAGAAGTATCATGCTTGAGTTATTGATGATGCAACAAGGGTATGTTATAGCAGAGTATTACCAGATAAGAAAGCTAAGACAATCGCTTTATTCTTCAAAAGATTGGTCCAATGGTTTCAAGGTCTTTGAGTTATTATCAAAGTAGTACTATGTGATAATGGCAAAGAGTTTACTACCCATCGAGTACAATGAAAAGAAAGTCATATCTTCACTAAAACTTGTAAAGAATTCAATATCAAACAAAGATTTACGAGAGTTTGTAGACCATAAATTAATTGAAAGATTGAAATACGATTAATAACAATCCTAGAAAAAAAATTACATTAGCCCAAATAGTTTATTGATGCACACAACCTGAAGTGAATCTACAATTTTTTTTTACTCAACTAGTCTAGACCCTTATTTTTTAGGCTTAAATATTATTAAAATAATTCACGACAGCAATATAAACCCTCAGGAGAAGATTAAAGCAGTTGGGAGATCATAAATATCTATGATTCGACCGATAATCGGAGTTAATATTGCATAAAACATTTTTCCTAATAAACTTTGAACTGAAAGAATAGTTGCTCTAATGTTAGAATTAGTCAGCGTATTGATATAGTCTGAAATTATTACTGAGGCAAATCATCTTCCAAATTGCAATAAAAATGCAAAAAAGAAACTTAAGCTGATTTCTTCTTTTACTGTTTTAGTACTTTGTTTATAATTAGGTTCTTGAAGTGATCGTGCTAATGGTATCAGAGCTATCATAAGAGAAATCGAAGCGTAGAAGGTATATCTGTAGTCTATTTTTGCGATATATCGATCCAATATAGTAGCACAAGTACATCATATTGCATAATAAAATACAATATCTCATATCATCTTATAGTCTTTTTCTTTGTCCAGAGATTTGAGTGTATCATATAGGATAGCAGAATCTACTCACGAAATGAATGATCATGTTACTGCTCGTAAAATATTCGCAATTAAAAAATGATAAAAACTAGTTCACATTGCAAAAGTGAACATTGCTAGCACGGATGAAATTCAAGTTATTACAAGAGATTTTTTTCTTCCAAAAAGATCGGCAAAATATCAAGATGGAACTTCTAGAATAATAAATAACAATGAAGAAATCGATTGAATCATCATGATTTGTGTCATTGACAATCAATTTTCTTGATAGAAAAGAATGATGATTGGAATGTAAAAAATAAGACTATAAATTGTTACATATATTCTTAGTTTCTAAATATTGTTTATGATATCGTTTGATTGCATGTATAGTTTTCATGTGAGACTAAAATACTTAACAGTCTAGAGTAGATCTCGTATATCTATACGAAACGCATACAAAAATTATGTAC
>JAYWGF010000041.1:0-8055 GCA_043778395.1 bacterium
GGTAAAATTGCATCAACACTTTTTACAATAATACATTCATAATATATATAGTAGTAAATCACTATATACATAATTATCTATCTACTGTTTGTAATACCATATATTACATGCATCATGATATATATCGTAAATATATACACATCGTAAACGATACGAGCAAGCCTATATCCTACATTTACACAAAAATAATTTACAAAATCACGTAGATCATCAAAAATTTACATTAGTTCTAGGAAAAATCTATGATAATAAATATATCAATATCATAAGTCAGATTATTTTTTATATAAATATATAGTCTGACTTTTTTTGTTGGAATTTTTGATACAAATAATTATACTTTAGTAAATATTTATTTTACAAAAAACAAATGACATATATATATGATCCAAAACTCGCAAAATTATGTAAATATAATTATCCTAGCCAAGAACTCAAAAATGAAGTATCACAAGTAATTACAACTGAAGATTATGAAAAGTTTTTTATGTGAAATAAGGACGATCGAAGATGACTTTTTGATATTTATAATAATAGACTACAAGAGCATTTTGCTGATCGTACACACTCGCAAGATAAAGATACATCAAAACAATTTTCACGAAAAAAAATAGAAATGGCTATGGATTTATTGTTGAAGGATTATTATCGTACACTTATACTAGATCGTGATATAAGAATAGACGGCCGCAATATGGATCAAATTAGATCTTTGTATTGTGAAGTATGAACGGCTGGCAAATATGTGCATGGTAGCAGTTTATTTTGGAGATGAGACACTCAAGTACTAAATATATGTACGCTGGGTGCGCCAGGTGATGTAGAATTGATAGATAATATGCAGCAAGATATATGAGAAAAAAGATATATGCATCATTACAATTTTCCTCCATTTTCTGTAGGTGAAGCTCGCAAGATAAGATGAGTTGGTAACCGCGAAATAGGTCATGGTAAATTGGCAGAAAAGGCACTGGAATTTATGATACCAAGCAAATTGGATTTTCCTTATACTATAAGACTTGTAAGTGAATGTCTAAGTTCTGGTGGTAGTACCAGTATGGGTGCAGTTTGCGCTAGTACAATGTCACTGATGGATGCTTGAGTACCTATTAGCAAACCTGTTAGTGGTATTGCTATGTGATTGTGCAGTCGTGTAGATGATAATTGACTACCAGTGAGCTACAAAATTCTCACAGATATACAATGAGCTGAAGACTTCAATTGTGATATGGATTTTAAGGTTGCTGGAACCAAAGATTGAATAACTGCTATACAGTTGGATATGAAAGTAAAATGAATAAGTGTACAAATAGCCCTAGAAGTAATAAAAAAAGCTAATATAGGTAGATTGGAAATAATGGATTTTATGTTACAAACTATAGACAAGCCAAGGCCAGATATATCACCAAATGCGCCAAGAATAGTCACTATACACGTAGACCCATCCAAAATAAAAGATGTAATTGGCAAATGAGGAGAAATGATTGATAAAATTATAGCTGAAACTTGAGTAAAGATTGATTTTGAGGATGATGGTACTTGCATGATTACGAGTCGCGACGAATTAGCAGTCAATAAAACCATAGAACTCATAAATAATATAGTTTTGGATCCCACCGTAGGTAATATATATGATTGAGAAATAGCAAAGATAGAGTCTTTTGGTCTATTTGTAAAATTTGCAAATAATAAATCATGACTCGTCTGATCTCGCAATCTACCTACCAAAACTGAAAATTTGCAAACTATGTTCACTATCAAACAAAAACTCAAAGTAAAATTGGTAAAAGTAGACTCACAGTGAAGATACGAATTATGATTAGTATAAATATAAAATAGCCGAAATAGCTTTTTTTTAGATAAATATATATTCTGACTTATATATGATAATATCATATTCAAAAGTATATCTATTTGTCATTTTTTATTCTTCATCCACCAAACTGTGATATATCTCCATCTATCAAAAATAATAATATAATTCAAATACATATACATATTATGCTTCAGCTTATACTATCTTTGATGATATATTTATCAGCCAAATGCCAAACTCCGGCTCGTACAAATATTACTCCAAAACTCAAAATCAAATTACGCACAAAATTATCATCTCGCTTTAGCGAAAATCACAAAAATTTTGATTTTACAATTTGATGTCGTTTTGGTTTATTATTTTCTTCAAACATTTTTACAAAAATAAGCTAGATGATAAAATAAGTAGTACAATATTGTTTTTGCAGTATATTTTAAATTAAATATACATAGCATAAATTAAAGATAAAATATATATATAGTATAATCCAAAAAAATATTTGTCAAAATAAAATATGTTTTAGTTACTTTATTTATTTTATAAATATATAATCTTCTATAGTTCATACATCAATTTCTTTGACTTGCGAGTAGTTTTTATAATTATTCTTTACAAAATTAAATTTTTTAACTTGATCAAAAATATTTTTTTTGATATCAAAATAAACTAATTTGTCATCAATAGTTATTATTCATATTTTTTGTGCGCTTGGTATCCAAAAATTATTTTTGACTGAAATTTTACTATATATATTTTGCACTTGTTGTATAAGAGCTTCTGGCCTAGTTTCAAAAAAAATAGAAGATATATCTTGTCAACTATATATATTGATGTTTATGACTATATTACCAGAATAAATACTAAATCTAGGATCTAATTCAAAAAAGTATCAAGATATATATCACCAAATCTGTCAACTTAATGATAAAACAATTGTAGGTTTTCTGTAGTAAATATTTACCAAGCCAGTTTGTCACTGTTTATCTATAGTCAGATTATTTATTATATTTATATTTTGACTATTAAACTTATCCATAATAGACATTTTATTTATTTTTGCAACAAAATAATTTCTACCTATCAACGAATCTTCAAGTATTTTGGTTATACTTGTATTTATATAAACTTCTTTATTTTTTATATAAATGGTCTTAATATCATTATTTGAGCTAAAAACATATTTTTGAATCAAATAAAAACTAGCAATTATAATTCATAATATTACTACAAATATCATTATAATTTTGATATTTTTTTTAATAAAAAGCACAAACCTATCCCATTGTTTTTTTCTAACAATCCTCAAATTTTTGTGGCTTTTGCTTTGTATCATAAGTCAAATCATCAATCAAAATATATATATAAAGTACATAATTTGACTTCAAATACAATATATTGTTGTAATTATAGTTCAAAAAAATATCATTACTGTAGATACTACAATACATAATAGTATAAAAAATTTAATAATATAATATAAAATATATGAATATAAATCGTGTAGCTATAGCACAGTTAGTCAACCCTTCATTGAGTCATGATGAGGCTTTTGAGTCTATGCAAGAATTAGAATCTTTGGTAAATACATATGGGTGACTAGTGGTAGATAAAACTTATCAAAAAAAATCTCAGCCAGATTATCATACTTATTTATGAAAATGAAAACTACTAGAAATAAAAACATATATGTTAGACCAAAAACTAGATATATTGATTATTGGTAATCAGCTAAAACCCGCTCAGTTGTTTCATATTATCAAGGATTTTGAAAAAGAAAATATACAAGTTTGGGATCGTATTGACTTGATTCTCAAGATTTTTGATAAACATGCAGTTAGTGCAGAAGCAAAACTACAAATAGAACTTGCAGCAATAAAGCATATGTGACCAAGAATTTTTGGTATGGGTATGGAATTATCTCGTCAATGATGATGAGCATCTGGTGGAAAGTGAGCAGCTAGGTGAATTTGAGAAACCAATACAGAGCGTATGCGCAGACATCTCAAAGAACGCGAAATAGAAATTCGCAAAAAACTCAAAGAATATGCCAAGATGAGATATTTGCATCGTGAAAGCCGTATTCGCAAAAACTTTCAAACTATATGAATAGTATGATATACAAATGCTGGCAAAAGTAGCTTATTTAATGCTCTTTGCACTAAGCAAGTTTTATCTCAAGATAAATTATTTGCAACACTAGGTACAAATGTTGGCAAGACATATATATTTGCCGATGAGCAATCTGGCAAAGAGATATTGATAAATGATACTATATGATTTATACAAGATTTACCACCTATGCTGATAGACGCTTTTGCAAGTACACTTGAGGACAGCATTGAGTCAAATTTATTATTGCATGTCATAGACGCAAGTGATGATAAAATCAATATGAAAATAAAAATAGTACAAGATATATTGACACAAATTTGAGCAAATCAAAATCATATATTAGTAATGAATAAAATAGATCTTTGTGATAAAGAAAAAATAATTTGACTAAAAGAAAATTTTCCAAATGCAATATTTATAAGTTCTATTACAAATTTATGAATTGAAGACTTGAAACAAGCAATTATTAATAATATATAAAACCTTGATAATATATATTACAAATAATGATATATAAATATAAATTTTTATTAAATCAAAATATATCAATCGCTAACATCGTTTATTATAAAAATATTATTATAAAATTTATAAATTAGCTTAGTAGTTTTTATATTTATGAATTTTTATCATTATATATATTATTTGATATTTTGACTTCAAATTATTTCAATAAAAAAAATGGTGGAGATGACGAGTTTCGAACTCGTGTGTCAAGATCACCATATGTGCCGTGTACCATAATAGTCAGATTATATCAGTAATATATACATAAGTCATGCTAATAATCTGACAAAGAGAAACTCATATATATATAATTTATATTGGATCATAAATCAAGATTTTTGTTTTGACTATTGAGTCGCTTGATAACTAAAATAGTCATAAATATTATCAAGTTGGTTTCACTAGGCAACTCTTAAAGAGTTGTTTGCGTAAGCAAAATATCTGTTTAGGATACCGCTAGATTTTGCTGTTTTAGCATTTATTTTTTGGTGGTTTATTTTACGAATCTAGCCACCCTACTCGTATAGCGACACACACAGCCAATATCCTGGTCAATTCCAAAACATCCCCATCATGTAAAATATAGTATATATATCTTTACCTACAAATCAATAATAAATTTATGTATGATTTTGGGATTATATGTTTATCTAAAAAATAATATAATTATAAAAAAAATATATAATAAATATTGTTTAATATATATTTTTGGTATTTTAAAAATGTAAATATATCAAACTAAATAAAATACTCTATAAAAAAATATTAATTTTTTGCTAATCTATATCACAAATACATTATAGTAACTATCATAAGTACGTATATTATATTATCTGCTACTCATACTTGTATTTTGGTAGAATTTATTATGGAAGATTTTGATCAGTCTTTGCAAATTGCTTGTACAGCATAATTTGTGTATATAGGATTTTTGGATGAATTATCATATGGTATTTCAAAATAAGTGCTTGATGTTTCTCAAACCAAGCTCATATTATCAAAACTGTTAACTGCAGAATCAGATTTGTAAACAATATATTTATCTATATCTACAAATTTATCCCAACTTATAAAATGTTTACCATTGCTTATAGAAGTTGTTAATTTTATAGATTGTATGGTACAAGAATTGCTACTTGCTGATCCATGCGTAGGATCAAAATTCAATGATTTTGGAATTTTTATTATTTCGCTTCATTTGCAGATTATTTTATCTTGAGCATCCATAGATATTATATTTGCATAATGATCTATCTTATAGCTAAGATCCAAAGATATATTCTTACTAGTGGTTGATTTTGATGATGTCAGATTATTTTTATTATCTCAATAAGATACTATATATTTTGCAGCATTACAATTTGTTTCTCGTGATAAATTTACACTATTTTGAGAAGTCCTTTGTATTTTGATGTTTTTGATACCATCATCAAGACTAGGATTTACAGTTATTTTATCTATATTGGCATCTATTAGGTCATTATTGTTATTAGTAATTTTTAGGGAAACTGGAAAACTTCATACAGAATTAGCTTTTATGGTTTTTTCAAATTTTCATGGAGCAATCTTATCCATTACAAATGTACCCAAATCGCCAAGAGCCAAAATAGAATTGCTTACTGATAACTGCGTATCTATAGATATTTTTAGCTTATCATATTGATTTATTATTTTACCAGGGCTATAATATATATTTTTGTATCAAGCACCATTATTACCCGAGCGCATAAATTTTATTTCACTAGATTTTCACAATACATTCCCGTCTGTGTCCACAGCTTGTATATATAATACATGAGTTCCACTTCACACACTATCCAAAAATAAATTGAAAGATCACTGAGGATCAGTAATACTTGTCTTGACTTGTTTACTATCAAGATATATTTTGATAGGCGTATTTGGAAATTGACTATTTCACAGCACAGCTACAGAATTTTCTGTTTCAGTAGATCATTCTGTAGGTGATAATATTGTAATTTTTGCTACAGAACTATCTACGCGACTAGTGACTTTTATAAATACTTCTCAAAGCACTTTTTCATTGAGTACTTCGTATGCCTTTATTTTATATTCTCATTCTTTTTTTACTGTCAATCATTTACTAAATATTTTTATTCATTGATCATTTTTTTGAAATGTATATATACCGTCAGAAGGCATTGTATAATCAGCTTCCTTTAGTCATTGTATTTCCATATATATATCTTTATCATAATATGTTTTGACTATATCAGAGTTTGAATCTACTACCTTTATGGTAAAATCTACTGGCTCTCAGATTATGACCGGATTTGAGCCCACTTGTAACACTAATCTATCAGCATCACCAGCAAACATAAAACCCAAAAGTCAGATTATAACTAATATATATGTGTATAGGATTTTGAAGTATTTCATATTTACGAAGTTCATAAAGGATAAATATTATTGTGATAATTTTGTAATCGCTAACATATCGCTCCCGCTAAGGTAAGTCATATTTGCATCTGATATATTTATGTACTGCTGCTCTCAATCGTATTTTATAGTTAATAATTTTGATTTTATTGAGAAATTTTGCAATTTTTTGATATTTATTTGTATCATATTTTCTGATATATCTTTTATATCAGCATTATAGTCTGACTTTATTTGATTTTTATCAAATTTTACTTTGGTATTATCCCAAGAAATCATCATTCACAAATTTCAAGGTTCAGAATCAAAATTGGAATATATATCCAAAACTCAATCTTTATCTGTATAATATATATCTCAAGCTATCTTAGTATCTTTGCGAAATACGTCTGCTGTCAGCATATTACTCACTCCTCATCCATAAGTAATAAAAACATACCCCAAAACTGCTATCAAAAATCAAATAAATATATTTACTGGCTTAAACATTCTGCGAAATATATATAAAAAATATCTACAATTTTATTTACAATTCATATCAATTCTATTTTTATAGTCTAGTATAAATTCCAAAAAATCGTTTTGTCTTGACTCATATTGACTAGTAGTAATATTATCTAATTCTAAGGTTTTTTGAGATAGAGAATTTGAATCTAATTGCTTACACTTAGGATTACTAGAATTTACTATAGTGGTATATATTTCTTTATAGTTTGATAATAATTGTATTTTTTGTTTGTATAAATCTCAGTTTTTTTGAAATAATTGCTCTTTTCGTCAAATTATTTTTTGAGATATAGTATCATAGCTACTTATAAGTCATTGCTTTTCTGCAGGATTATTTTGTATATATTGTCGACTAACTCCTAGCAATATCACTCATACCAAAAACATTATAATATTTACATAAGTTCTCTTCATAAAAATTTATTATTTATAAAAAACTAACAAGGTTATAACTAGTCAATACTTTTATATATTTATATTTTTGATTATTTTATTCAAGTTGATTTGTATATATTAACAATATTATCTGACTTTATTATTTATAATACAAATATATATAATAAAAATATTGACAAAATTAATATAGTCAGATTATACTTTATGTATATCTATATATAATAAATATATTTCTGATCAAATTGATATAAAAAAATATTTTGATGATAAAGTTCTCCCTTTATGGAAAAAATATTGAGATAGAATTATAAATAAAC
>JAYWGF010000042.1:0-2772 GCA_043778395.1 bacterium
GTGGCACTTTGTCATCACTTAGCACCATCACTATTAAAGTAATCTCAGTAGTTTATATAAGCTAGTTTTTTTACTCAGTGCTTTAATAATAATTCAACTATTTGGATTGTTCTGCCATCTATTTCTTGTAAGTATTTTTTACCTTTATGTTCAAATCTATCAAAATGCAAATCGGTATGATGTATAATTCATAGTAAATCTCCAATATCATCTTTGGGTCAAGTTATAGTAGGTATTTTTGATTCAAATATTTTATTTAATACTTCTTTGTAATCTGGTGTAAGTAATCTATTTTTAGGCACGAAGTCTCATCTTGTCTGATGAAGTTCTACAATTTCTGTTGTACCATCTTTTTTATTCATAGCCACATCTCGCGTATTGGCTGTCATTTTTAAGACATCATACAATTCCATATCAATTTTATGTAATTCAATAAGCGCCTCTATTCATATTGTTTTTTTACCTTTGGGTGATACTAATGATAATCATTCTCATATACTAGTTTTTATCATTTTTTATAAGGTAAAAATATAAATATTTATATACTAAATCGTCAAAGAACTTTATTATAATCATATTGTTTTAGTCTTATAGCATCATCGCCAAGTCACGATCATTTACCAGTAGCTCAATTTTGCTCTATTACTGTAAATAAATTATTGTCTGACTTTTTGCATATAGCTATATGTCCATAAGTAAACATATCCCAAATAACTATATCGCCTTGCTTTGGACTATTACCAAGTGCATTTTTTATAAATGGTATAGTGCTGTATTTACTTGGATATATTCATAATATCCTAGCTCCTAGCGATCCAGTAGAACCAAATTGTTCGCGTCAGATTTGTTCTAACCATTGTCTAGCTAAATCAAAACATTGATAACCAAAACTTCAATCATAATCTACTTTTTTACCTAGCCATTTATCTTCAAATAATTGATAAGCTGATTTTTGACTTACTGCCTTTACACTTATATCTATAGTTTTCATTGTATAATACTAAATATTACTAAAATTCACGCAAAACATAAAATTATTTTGAGATATAACATTTCTTTTACTGTTTTATTGTGCATATATATATTTACTGCTAAATACCAGTAGCTGGCAAGTTATTTTTTGTCTGTATTGTCAAATAAGTCTTTTTTATCTTGTATGTATTTTATAATTGTTTTGGGTAATGGTACATCCATTATAGCTAAGTTCTCTATTATGCTTATAGCTTCGGTAAGAGATAAATATAAAATAATAGTATTTCTTATTAGTCGCTCTGCACTATCGTGAAGTAATGCTAAATCAAGCATATTTCACATTATAATAGCAAAACTATATAATATAAATTTCATTACGGTTCTTTTTAATTTAGTTGATTGTATTGGTATTCATTTATAGATTGATTTGCTAATTCAACTCATCCAGTCAATAACAAATAAAGCAGTCAGTGCATATATAGTAAAATCAATTCATCATATCAAAAAAAGCACCAAAGACAAAAAAACTGATATGTATGTTTTTTGTAAAAAATATGTAAATACTGAATCCATTAATTTGTTTATAAAATATAAATATAGAATACTGAAGGATAGGGACAAATTGTCACTACCCCTAAGCCAGTAGTCCTATTTAGACTTCTTCGTCTATTTCTTTTTTACCAGTCAATCAGTCAAATCACTCCATATCTACTGATACTACTTCTTGTGTATCATTTATGACTATAATTAGTGAATCATTTTCAGAACTACCACCACCAAACTGTGTATAGCGGATTTTACCGTCTATGATTTGTAGTGTAGTTCTATCGCCTTCGGCATCATTTGCTTCTATTGCACCATTTGCGAGTTCTGCTCTTAGCTCTGTAGATAGTTGTTTTGCTAAATCGTTATTATCAGCTTTTACTGCATCAAATATATTAATTGCTTTGCTATATAGTTCAATTTGTGTAGTCATTTGTGTATATATATTAGGTTTATAAAATTATGATAGTAATGTCGCAAACTCCTCAGCACTTAGACCAAGTCTTTTTAGTATCTTAGCTTGTGCATCAGCTTTTTCTTTTTGTGCTTTGTCTGATTTAGCTTTGTTATCTGCTAACATAGCTTGATAATCATCATCAGATATTTCTGTAATGTCTAGTCAGGCTAGTACTTCATTAGTCAGACTATTTTTCTTATCTTCAAAACTTTTACGAAGATTGAGTAATTCATCTTCTGTATAGTTTGTATTAGCTAGTTCTAGTTCTGCTGTTCTTTGAGCAGATGTTAGTTCTTGAGTTTGTGTATATATCTGTTTTTGTAATTCAAAATCTAATTGAATTATTTGGCTTTTATCTGAGTAGTATCAGTCTTTGTATATGTACATTTTGTAGTGGTTAGGTTATTAAATGTTAGATTTTTGAATATTCTAAGAATCAACTAAAATTTACATAAACATCTGCGCTTGTCATACTCATTTGATAAGAAGGAGAAGTTCAAACAGTTGCTCTTAATAGAATTCCTATTACATCTCACTGAGATACACTATCTCTAAAAAATGAAGTATTTGTTGCCAATGGTTGAATATTTCTTATTGTGTTATTATCAAATGGGATTTGTTTGGTATTTGCCACAGAAAACGGAATAAATCAAATATCTCAAATAACAACCGAGCCATTATATTGTCAAAAAGTAGTCACTCAATAACTATTTAATCAAAATCAAACTCAAGTAATTGTATTCAAAGATGGATATTTTACATCAAAGTTTCAAGTCAATGTCCATTTGTATCAAGCTTGT
>JAYWGF010000043.1:0-2765 GCA_043778395.1 bacterium
AGCTGGTATCCTGTGATCTCATGATGACAGATAGATACTGACGATTCATGATGAATTTTGTTTAGTTTGATATGTCAGAGATGATGTATCGAGCATATCGATATATCACACAGGTATGGTGTATCGGCCATCTTTTTTGACCGTCAGATTGATCTGATAGTCTACCTGAGCGATATACTCAGGCGATATCGTCGTAGGCAGATCGATGACTGGATGTGATGCACTATTTGATATTGGACAAATACGATTGATGATGAGCATATTTTGATAGTCTGATGGTAGCTGTACCTCCAGACTATGGTCATGACCAGTTTCTAATGGATCTCATGAGTTCATGTCACTAGAGCTTGATCATCACAATATATCTGATCAACGTGCTGCTCAAGATCACTCAGTATTATTTTTTTGGAGATATGCGAGATACTCTAATGGATACATATCGTATATCACCATCTCAACATCGCTAGGTAGCTGCGCAGGCATACTATCCACAAAATCCCCACCTTCCAATCCCGCCACAAAGCTAGGATGATCCAAGAGATAGTTTCACATATGGATATCTTTGGATGTATCGAGGTACATCTTTCGATATGCTGAGTTTGGAGATGTGGTAGTGAGATATGATGTGATGTGATCTAGATCAGACGTATTCAGTATAGTCTGTAATTCGTTATATTGAGTTTGAGAGATAGTATTTTCATCTCATAGTGATATAGCTCATGATGTACGGTCTGCTACGTAGATGTCATCTCACACACTGAGTATCTCATCATATCACTCACTGATTACTTTTTGTTTTTCATAGCTATAAATATATCGTTTTCAGTCATAGACTTTGGCATATATATCATTGATATAGCTGAATTTTTTATACGGGAATAATATCTTTTTTCATGTAGTAATATCATATAAATATTTATCATTTCAAATTTCTACTAAACAATAAACTTCATTCCATAACCATATTTTATGGAATCATTCGATGCTTTTTATTCACTTTTCACAGTCATACACAAACCATAGATCTCAAATTCTTGCCCTACAATAAGTATCATTTAGACCATCAATTTCATCAAATGATTCATTACTTTTTATTCGCGTTTGAAGATTGAGTATGAAATATTTCTCTCAGATTTTTAATGATCCAAAAATTTCACTGCAAGAACCAATACCGCCATAATTAAAACATCATTGTTGTCACAGTACTGATATTTCATAATTATAGATATAGTGCATATCTCAAATTTTTACTTCACAAAAAGTATCATTCCAACCAAATATATCATCAAATCATTGTTTAGTTTTTTCTCATGTTTCGCAGTTATATATATAATACTTATCTCAAATTTGTAGTGATATAAAAGGATGAGTCATAGCGACGATATCGCTATCAACATCAAAACATTCTTTACTCAATTCTCATGTTTCACAATTATATATGTAAGCTACATTTCAGATACATGCCTGCATAAAAGTATTAGTGATAAAATCAATACTATCAAATCATTGATCACTTATTTTTCACGTTCCAATGTCAAATGTATAACTTTTATTTCAGATCTCTACCTCAACCAAAGAGTCATTTAATCACAATAAATTATCAAATGATTGATCACTTATTTTTCATGTTTGACAATTATATATATGCCGCATATTTCAGATCTTTACTCCCGCAGAAGAACCTATGATTCAACGAATATGGCCAAATCATCATTTACTAATCTCTCAGCTTTCAAGATCATATATATAATATTTGTCTCAAATTTTTACCCTACAAAATCTTCCTTCGTAAATAGTTACGTCATGAAATCAATACTTGCTTACAACTCACGTTTTAAAATTGTAGATATAATATTTATCTCAGATTTTAATCCTGCTAAATATTTCATTGAGTGAATCTATAGCATCAAATCATCAGTCTATCACATGCGTATTGGATTTGTTATAGACTCACAAATGTGCAAGTTTATCGTAAGATAATTTTTGATTATCGATGTATGGATAAAAATGACTATTGAAATTTGCATCGCCGATACGTACTTTTGTGTATAAAAAATTTTCGATGTCTTGTATATTTTGACATCATTGTCTGAGTGGGAGATCGTCCCTGATAGATCATATCCTATCTTTTCGTACGCCAGTCTGTGCATAGTAGCTGTCGATATCATCGCAGATATACTGATACTTTGGGATTGATATGTATGGTGGGATAGAGGGATTATTAGGATCAGAATCACCAGATAAATATTTTTCCAAATCCCTGATATAGGATGACATCGAGAATGGTCAATCATCACGCGATTCATCATTGTGATCAATAATTATGTTCAGATCTGGATGATTGCGAGGTAGCACACTTTTTATTTCTTTATTGAGCAGGTCAGTATATGCAGGATATCTCGCACTTATTCATAGATTTGAGACGTAGTCTTTCTTTTGATCAGGAAAATGCTTAGACCACAATCTATATCACTCCTGCCAGGATCTGGATCATAAAAATAAGATCATATTTTTTTTATCGCCGATGTGTATGATAGCGGATATCTGCTGATCGATACCTGATAATACATCTTCCAAAGCATTGGTTTGAGTCTGCATATCCGATGATGGCATATCATCTTGGGCGGTATGATGTGAGAGTTTATTTGGCATATGATAGTATCGTGAGATATAGTTTGGATGTCAAAACATATGATGATAAACATACTGATGATATTGACAGATTTGGATTAGCTAAAATTCACATTATCTCTCATTAAGATTAT
>JAYWGF010000044.1:0-7968 GCA_043778395.1 bacterium
ATATTATTATACATGAATTATTATATATTTGAGTAAACAACTAATATAATATATAATTCATGTATTTTTCAAACTATTTCGCAAGAAGTCTATTATATATTAGCTATATAATCTGACTTACAAGAATTCAAAAAAGAAACTAGCTTTTGGTCAGTTAGTTTTTTAGATAATTATCAATTATATATTGAGATAATAATTTGATCTGATGACGGTAAGCTAGAGCAAAATTTGGGTTTGACGATCATGGCAATCATTTAGAAGCAAATCACTTTTTACTATAACTACCAGAAAATAATCATAATATCTCAGATAGAGTTTGTTTGCCACCGAAACATTCGGTATTTTTTAAAAATATTTTAGGATAGCTCCTTATTACTCAATATATTAAATTTTTATGATAAGTTGAATTTTTAGCTATAGTTTGAGTAAAGGTATCTACAATTTTTCATCTTATTCATAATCAATATATAATATTATTCATAGTTTGTCATGTATATATACATTCAGTAGCAAATAATAAATTTTTATCTTTATACCTTTTTTGAATGGCTTCTATATATTTTTTTCATAATTTGTTTGCGTCATCTATAAATATACATTTTATATTTTTTTCTAATCATTTGAATTTCCTATAGTGATCAATTATATATTTGATCATCAATGTGACGGGTCTACCACTTACGTCATCTCAGATTAGCAAATCGTATTCTGCATTTATAAGTTTATTTGCAAATAATGGATTATTTTGACATGCCAAAACTATATGCTCAGCGCATTCTACTAATTCTGGAAATATCTTTTGGTCATTTATCACAAAATTATCATGATTTTTTAGATCAATAGTAGGATTGGCTTTTGGTGTAGAATTTGAAGTCAGACTATTCATAATATATATATTTATTTTGTATTTATAAAGATTTCTGATAATCGTCCATGCTTGTCATACCATTAGTTTTGCCAGTCATAATGCAGTTCGGTATCTGATAAAATTCTCATTTTTTGATAATATTGCTGATTGCGGAATTATTGTACATATATTCATATATTGCTGTCAATTTATTGCCATCAGATATAAGTTTTTGACATATTACCCCCAAAAGTGACATTGATAATCTTAGTTGTATTTCGTCTTTTTGGTCAGATCTTACAAAACTTGCCAATCTACTAACCGTCTGACTTGCATTGCGTGTATGCAAAGTGGCAAAAACCAAATGTCACGATTCGGCCATATTTATAGCTGCCAAAGCCGTTTCTGCATCACGAATTTCTCATATAAGTATCGTATCTGGGTTTTGACGAAGTATAGATCTAATTCATGTAGAGAAATCTTTTGTATCTTTGGCTATTTGTCTTTGAGAAATTAGCGATTTATGATTGGTAAATATATACTCTATAGGGTCTTCTAGCGTGATAATATGCTGACACAAATTATTATTTATCCAGTTTATCATAGCGGCTATAGTTGTAGATTTGCCAGAGCCAGTAGATCAAGTGACGAGTATCAGTCAACCTTGAGCTTGAAGTAAATTTTTGACTATAGTATCAGCAAGTTTTTTGGTCATAATATCATATATATTTATGGTATTTTCATTTAGCTTGCGAATTGCTATACTCGCATTACCTCACTTACTGTATATATTTGCACGAAATGAATAATTTTGATAAGTTCGCGAAGTGTCTATCTCCATAGGAGGATTTGGTAAGATTTGCTGAGAAGAGGTCTGTTGATCTTTATTTGATATATATAGATCAGAGATATTTTCTGACTTATTTGTATTTTGATCAAATATTTCATTTTGAAGTTCAGAAACTTGCTCTGATGTAAGTTTGTCATCTGAAACTTTTTGAAGATTTCACAAAATACGAATATATATATAGTCATCTGCTGATATATGTATATCTGTAAGTTTTGGGTATTTAGATATAAGTTCGTAGATTTTGGAAAGCATGGATATAATTATTAATGTTAAATTATTTATCAGAATTTTCATTATAAACTGGATCAAATATATATATTTTTTGCGTTTGAGGATCAAAATATATATTTGTATTATTTTTTACATCCAATACCTTTCATTTTGAATCAATAAGATCTATATATGATATATATTTTTGAAATATCCATAAATATAGCTTTGGATCTTGTATCTCTAAGTCGCTAAGTAATTGTAATTTTTCTACAAAAGGATAAATTATAAAATGTTTTTTCCATTTATCAAAAGACATAATAGGTTTTATTATATTTATATCTTCATTATACTCTGCAAATTTATCTATATATTCTAGTCATTTATATTCCAATTTTGCTGATATGCTAACTGCAGTTTTATCGTCGTTATCAAAATATCTTTCTTCTTCTAATGATACTATTTTTAACTTTCAATGTTTTATAGATTTGAAGAAATATTTTTTTCAATATATATATATTTCTCAAATTCAATTATGATTTTTTCATACATTTTGAGGTGAAAATTGAGCATTAATTTTTATATTGTCCTTTCTATATATATTTTCCATTCATATTTCTGTCATTATTATTTCTCAATCGGCATTCATTATTGGTCAATTTATAAATTTTGATCTAATCTTAACATCCAATACATCAAAAATAACTTGCTTTATTTTTTTAATTTTTTCTCTACTCAATCATTCCACCATATCTCTATAAAGCGGTTTATTTATCATAAAACCATCACCAGTTTTTGGATCAATTTTGGTTAAAGTATCCATATTTGCATTTACTCATCTATATGGATATATTCCAAGTTCAGATTCTGTAAGTATTTTATTTTTCATATATATATTATAATCAGATAGCATTTTTTTGCAAATATTATATAAAGTCAGAATATATAGCTAATATATATGATTATCAGCAAATTATTTGTATTTGACAAAATAGTATATTTTGGTTATAATTATGATTGATATTTTATATTTATATGATAAATATATGAATAATAAAAATTATAAAAAGCTAATTTCTATAAATGAAGAACTAAAAAGATTTAAAAATATAACATATATATGACTATCTAGTAGTATATGACTATCTATATATAAAGTATTAAATAATCATGAGGGTCTAAAATTGCACTGACTAAGTATTGTGACAATTTTAATCATACTTATAATTTGTATAAATTGATCAACAAATACGAAAATAATAGCTGAAAATATAAGAAAATATAAGAAAAATATAAAGAAAAGAAAGAATGAAATACATTTTGAAATAGAACAAAATATATATACAGCTATACAAAAATTAGACGAAAACTGATATATAGATTTAGCAAATCAAGATATAATAAATAAAACACTTGACGATATATTATCTTGAAAAATAACAATAAAAGAATTAGAAGATCAAGTAGATATAACTCAGTCTATATTGGTTATGAAAAAAGAATATCTAGAAAATGAACTGTCAAAATTATCCTAAACATATATATAAAATAAATGATAAATAAGGCAATAAGATTAGCAGAAAATTTGTGATGAGCAATTGCAGAAGGCAATTACAATTTTTGGGATATTTTTATGTGAAATAACCTAGATGTGACCGGATATATATGGTATCAAGTTAAACCATTCAAAGAAATGGAAAATACTATGAGTAAATGGAGTGGATTTCTCAAAAGTTTTGCATCTAGTAGTAAGAATATATATATATTGTCACATGGATCCAAGGTAGATATCAAATTCATAATATGAGTACCAAAAGAATTGCAAACTTATTTTGAAAATATATACTTTAGCTATTATGATACTAGCGACTTATTATTTGCCAAAAATAATCCATCTATACAAAATATCAAATTTATAGACTGGAAATGAGCAAATATATATACTGATAACGATTTCACGAAAAATGGCCAATATCTAGATCCACGAAGAGACGTTCTTTCACTTTATGATAATATACATCAGGGAGATAGTCTGACCATACTTTTTATTTATAAATTTGGCAGTAAGAAATCATTACTAGAGAGTATATGAAATGGTATAAGTAAGGTATCATCAGAAATATCAGAAAAGTGAACCGATAAAGTAGCAGAAAAAACACAAATAGATAATAATATACAGCTAAAATTTGGTGTAGGATATACGACCACTATATGAGATACATATATACGCCAGCAAGTAGAAAATAATCTGAAGTCAATTTTTGGTAAATATAGTAATAGGTGATCGGTATGAATATCTACAAATAATAAACTTATAGATATATATATAAATCAAGCTGTAAGTTTTTTCCATTTTTTGGATAAGGAACATAGCATAAATGGTTTGGAATATGCACTATATCGCAAACTATCTTATCCTACCAACTTGCCAGATTTTAATAAAGTAAGTAATAAAAATGAGCTTACTGTGATATGAACTACTGATTATAGATATGATAAGAGATTATTTGGTATCAAATCTGAAGATAAACAAAGACATATGTATATAGTAGGTAAAACAGGTACTGGTAAAAGTAAACTTATAGCAAATCTTATCAAATCAGATATGATAAGCAATAAATGATTATGTCTGCTAGATCCGCACGGTGACTTGGTAGATGATGTATTGTCACAAGTACCTAGCTATAGAGTCAATGATGTGGTATTGTTTGATGTGGCTGATACAGAGCGACCTATAGGTTTCAATGTTTTTGAGTATGAAAATGAATCAGAAAAATCATTGATAGCATCATGAGTAGTAGGAATATTCAAAAAACTTTATGACAATAGCCGATGACCAAGACTAGAATATATACTTCGTAATGTAATATTATCAATACTAGAATATCCAAATGCAACACTACTACATTTAGTGCGTATGCTTACAGATAATGCCTTCAAAGAAGAGGTTTTGGTTTTTGTAAAAGATCCAATCTTGCTAAAATTCTGGAGAGATGAATTTGATAAGCGACAACCAAAGCAAAAAGATGAAGCAATAGCTCCTATCACAAACAAAGTATGACAATTTGTATCTAGTAAGATAATGCGTAATATATTCTGACAGTGATCTACCAAAATGAATATGCGCAAAATGATGGACGAAGGCAAGATAATACTGTTTAATCTCTCCAAAGGTAGAATATGAGAAGATAGCGCAAATATGATAGGTAGTTTCATAGTAAGTAAAATACAGATAGATGCTATGTCTCGTGCAGATATAGCAGAAAAAGATCGTCGTGAATTTTATCTATATATAGACGAATTTCAAAATTTTGCTACAGATAGTTTTGAAACTATACTATCCGAAGCACGCAAATATAAACTATGACTCATAGTAGCAAATCAGTTTACTACGCAACTTGATGAGAAAATTCGTAATGCTATTTTTGGTAATGTAGGTACTATAATATGTATGACTATATGATATGATGATGCACAAATCATGTCCAATCAGTTCAAATGACTCGTAACTACCAATGATATACTATCTCTACCAAATCGTCATGCATATATTAGGCTCAAAATAGACGGAAAGGATAGTGATATATTTTCTATGAAAACAGCAGATTGGAATTTTACTGATAATATGCTAGATACCAAAGAAAAAGTAAGAACTCAGAGTCGTCAAAGATATGCTATCGCCAGAGAAGAACTAGAAAAACTTATCAAAATATGGGCTGAGAAGAAGTTTTCTCCTGCAGAAAAAGTAATGGAAAAAGCTAAAGCTATGGCTGCAGAACAGACAAAAAATATAAATACGTGAAAGTCGTTAGTAGAGGCGTGATTTATCAAGTCTGACGCTAAAAACAATCCAAAAACGGATATATACATAAATAATAAGAATAATTTGGCCCCAATAGAAGTGGGAAATATATCAGAAATAGATAAGTCAGACAATATCAATAATATATATATATCTGATAATATATCTAATCATTCTGAAAATTCTGAATCTTCCAAATATACAGAAGATCGATCAATAGATAATATGAAAATATGAGAATGGTATGAAGGACTAGTAAAGCTCAAGTATAATTTTTGATTGTTTGTGACTGTAATGGGAGTAGAATGATTATTGCATAAAAATTTTATAACCTCTTCAGAATGACTCAGCTGGAAAAAAATATATAATGTATGAGATCAAATAAAAGTAAAGCTTATAGAAACAAAAGAAATAGAAGGCGAAGTAAAGGCTATACGGTCACAAGAATGACTGCAGTAATATATATATAATATGGACTTATTAACAAAACAATCAAAAACTAAACTATTGGTAGATTATTACAATCAACCAGAACAGATACAAAAAACTCACGATTCAGTAAAATGATTTTTGATGCAAATTTTGTGATATAGTGATAAAGCAGCAAAAGATGAAACTTTGAGTATATATGATATATACACAAATAATTGATTATCTGATTTTGCTATATTTGAGGATGAAAACTACCTATTATCATTATTGAATTATCTGTTATCCAAAAATAAATCAGAACAAGAATCTTGAAAATATGTGCACATCCAAAATGAAAAATATAAAAATATATATATACAAGACCTAAATACTCAAAGCACATTGAAGTCAGAGAATATCTCTGATATATATATTCAAATAGAGTGATTACAAAAAATAAATGAAATATTGTGATATATAAATAATTATTATCAAAAAAATAAGCCATCTTTATTAAGATTTTTGGATAATAGGATAAAGGAAAATTTACCAGAAATTATAAAAAAATGAAAAATAGGCTTTGACTTGGAAGATGATTTGCAATCAAATAATATACAAAAATTGATTTTAATATTAAAGGAGATCTTATTTTTATCAAACGATCAAAACCTCAAGCAAAATAATAAATCATTTGTAAAAAAATCTGTTTATGGTGGATATATGCTGATGTTTTATGTGTTTAGTCATTTGAAAAATAGTGATGTTTTTATGAATAGGAACAGGGATTTTGGAGATTTTTGGGATAATCATTTGGTAAAAGATGCAAAAATATTATCTTCAAAAGAAAAGATATTGCCTGACTATATATGATTTGGTGAGAGTATGTATAGAGAATGTACTATAAAATTGACTAGTAAATTGCCCGAATATCAATTAATATGAAATACAAAAACTACAAATTCTGCAGTAAAAAAATTACAAACAAATCGTGAGTATGGTTTTGCAGATACTATAAAAGATTTGGCTAGAGCTACTGTAATATGACATAACCGAATAGATTTGACCAAACTTATAAACAATAAACATATATATTTCAAAAATCAAAAAATAAAATTTGATATAAAAGATAAATGATCTGCCACCAAAATACTACAAACAGCAAAAGCTAATAATATAATTTTGGATAAAGAGTTTGAAAAAAGTTTACAATGACTAATAGTAAATCCAAGTAAAAAAAGAGACACGGTGTGAGAATGATATCAAGAAATAAAATTTATGATAGAAAATAAAAATTGATCAAGTTTTGAGCTAAAATTTATGACAAAAGATAATTTTGAAAAAGGTAAAATAAGTGAAGACGCTAGTGAATATATATACAAATATATGGACCAAATGAAGCTCAAAAATAGATGAGAAAAGATTCTTACCAAAGAATACATATTAGAATTTTGGAAAAGAAAAATAATAAAAGATAAAGATAAAAATTCCGATGACAATATTATCAAAAAAATATATTGAGAATACAATCAAAAAAATATAAAAAAATTTTTGACTAATATATGCAATAAAATAAATAAATCCTATAAAGCCATAATCATAGATAGCAAAATATGATATATAAACAAAAACGAAAAAACAGAACTAGAAAAATATAACTATATACCTGAAACTATAGACATTAGCGCTGATCAAAAATATAAAATATATCCTCACTATATAATAGCAAGAATATTAGAAATATTTGAATAAAATTTGACAAAAAATGTAATAATTGCAGCAATTAAGGTAACACATTTGATAAAAAAAGATTATAGAATAAAATTATAGAGCCGCTAGGCGAAATAATGT
>JAYWGF010000045.1:0-2748 GCA_043778395.1 bacterium
GAGATGTTTGCCAATTATTCCTCAATTAAATTTGAGTTTTATTAGTAAATATATACAGTCAAATACAAGGCTGTTTTTTATTTTTTTAAATATATATTATGGTTAACAAATCTTTATTGGATATAGAAATATCTAAATTACCTATTGAAAAATCCCAATCACTTTATTCCGATTACACAAACGATAAAAAATCAAAAGTAATAGCTTATTTATTATTATTTATTTGATGTCATTATTTTTATTTAGGGGAAATATGAAAATGAATATTATTTATTTGTACTTTATGATGATTTTGATTTTGGTGAATATTTGAGTTATTTACATTGTCATGAAAAATAAATCAAATAAATAATTGAATATTATCAATGTTATTGATACAATATAAAGCTATAGAAAGTAATGGTTCTAGTAATCAAACAACTGTTAATATATCTAGATAAAACCTCTAAAGTCAGAATATATATTATATCGCCAAATATATATCTATCCTATCCTCAGTACATCACTAATATATAGCTTATCCACAAAATATATATCATGACATACGAGTATCACGGCTCATTGATAATTTATGAGCATTTTTTCTAGTGACTCAATAGTAGGTATATCTAGATGATTTGTGGGTTCATCCACGATAAGTAAGTCTATAGATTGACTCATCATCCACAAAAATTTTAGTTTTACTTTTTGTCCATATGAGAGGTCTGAGACTTTGGTTTTGAGGTGTCAGGCGAGTATTCATATATTACTAAGTTTGGTTCTGGCAGTTTGTGTATTTATGGTGAGTTTGCTTTCTAGCCAATCTAGGACTGATATATCGCCTCATATACCCAGATTATTTTGATCAAAATATCACCATTTGAGATTTGCGGCAAATTGGATTTTGAGGTCTTGAGTTTCTGATTTGAGAACTGAAACTATATGATTTAGCAATGTGGATTTGCCAGAGCCATTCGGTCAGACTATCAATAATCTGTCAGATCAGCGAATAGTATATACAAGATACGAAATCAATATTTTGCCATATATAGATATATCTATTCATTTTAGTGAAAGGAGGATTTTTTGGGTATGTGTACCACCTGATATTTTGAGATCCATAGTTTTTTCTTTGGATTGTTTGACTACTTCATTTTTGGCTACAAATCTGGCAAGTTGCTTTTGACGAGATTTGAGAAGTTTGCCTCGGCTAGGACTGTCATATATGGCAGCTCTTTGGCGAATTGTGGCTATAAGTTTTTCTTCTTTGGCTTTGGTGCGCATATATATACCATGAGCTTTGGCTTCAGATTCTTGCTCGTCAGATTTTGAAGTCAGATAATCTTCATAATCTCAAGCATATATATACAGTCATTTATTACGAACTTCCACAATTTGCTGGAAGCAATTATTGATAAAATCACGATCATGAGTGACGCAGAGGACCATTCACTTGAAATTATCTACCCAATCTATGAGTCGTCAGCGTATATCTATGTCCAGATGGTTTGTAGGTTCATCCATTATGACTATATCTCGATCTTTGAGCAATAACTTGGCAAGTTCAAGTTTACGCTTCGTACCTTCACTTAGAGAAGATATATAGTCTGACTCACTAGCATTTAGTTCTAATTCATCTAGTATGACGTTTATTCTTCGTTCTTGGTCTTCGTCCAAAAATTGACGAAAATATTCACCAACTGTAAATCAGTAGTATTTTTGTGGTAATTCTTGATGGATTTGAGTCCAGAGTCATTTGATACTAGTATCTCCATAGCTGCACTCATCAGGCGATAATATACAATTTATAAGAGTAGATTTGCCAGAGCCATTTGGTCAGATAATTGCATATTTGGATTGGTCAAAAGTAAAATTTACATTTTCAAAAAGTAGTTTGTCTCAGTAGAATTTGCTGAGATTATTTATAGTTATAATTGGTTTCATGATGTTTATAATATGTGGGGACGCATATATGCGTCTATGGTTAAAATGGTTTTTTGTGGTTCTTTGTGGATATATATATTAGCTATATTTTCTGACTTTATTTGTGTTTGACAAATATATATTTTTGACTATATTATATATGTAAATAATTTTATATCGTAAATATATATATAATGGGAAATACTAATTTGGGTTGAAGAAATCAAATAGTAAGAGAAAAACAACAAAAAATTATAGATTTAGAGCAACAAAGAAAAGAAGAAAAAGAAAAAAGTAATATAATCAGTATTGTATCTAAAGATTGAACTTTAGGTTTAAGCAAAGTCATTTGATGAAGTGATTATAATAACATTATAACATCAAAACAAAAAATGGAATTTTTTATAAATAGAGTTTCTTTATTGGCAAAGAAAAAACAAAAATTTGAAATTAAATCATGAATATCTTTGTCAGCAAAAACTGATGATAAACTAAATGAAATATTTGTTTTGAACTTTCCTGACTGAACTATGCTTAGTATAAATAAATCAAAAGAATTAATAACGGCACGAAGTGATGAATTTACACAAATTGCTATAGAAGAAAAAGAAATAATTAAGTATTTGAAAAAAGCTTTATGATAGTAAAATTAGATAATCAATAACATATATAATCAGCAGCTAAATCAGCTGTTTTTTTACATTCCTAAAAACCCATTAAGTCAGAAAATGCTTTTGATATATATATCGCCAAATTTCTTTGGCCTATAGGCCTGTTTTCATAGAGACCAAATTGATGTCAAATCTGTAGCACATATTTTGAATATATTATTTATAAATTTTGAAA
>JAYWGF010000046.1:0-2743 GCA_043778395.1 bacterium
TGACTAAGATGAGTAACTGGTATGATAATAAACGACGAACATGCGGATATGGTAGATGAAGTAGAATGAATAAGTGTAGCTGAAAAACATCTCATAGAAAAGGAAGAGTTGATGGAAAGTATAGTAGAAGATTTTATGGAATATGGTCAGATTGATGATTAATAAGAAATTGCCTAAATGGCAGTTTTTTAATAAGAATTTAGTAATATTATAAGATATTTATTCTATTTTATATATTCGACATATTCTGACTTTTATTTTTTACAAGTTTTTTTAAACTTACTAAATATATTCTGATTAATAATTTACAATCTATACTAGTGTATATTTGTCAATTTATTATTACTTTTATGGACAAAATATTCATATAATATAATATATATATAGTTGAAATGTATATTTGCTTATATAAAGTATAATCATAAATAATAATAAGATAGTCAGATTATATTTTTATATACAAGAAACATAAATTATGAGTTTATTTACTGATATTTTTAGTCAAAATGATAAACTACGTCAAAACGCAAAATCAAGTATATTTGATACAGAAAATATGCTGCCAATGAGTGAAATAAGATGAGATTGTCTAATACTCAAAGATTGATGACTTAGATCTATAGTAAAAATAGACTGACTAAATCTTGATTTGAAATCTTATGACGAACAAGAGCAGATAATAGAACAATACAAAAAGTTTTTGAATTGACTATCTTTTCCCATACAGATCTTTGTGCATAATTCATATTTGGATTTGACAGAATATATAGAATATATGAAAGATAAGACTAAAAATATCATAAATGAAAATTTAAAATCTTATTCTGAGGAGTATATATCTTTTATGGATAATATAAATAATAAAGAATGATTGATATTTGTAAAAGAATTTTTTGTGATAGTGCCTTATTATGAATCAGAAGATGATAGTGAAAAAATGCACAAAGCGCGATGGCAAAAGGTGCTAGATATACTTGATACAAAAGACTCAGCAGAGAAAATAGTATCTAGATATAGATGATTTATCAAAAATAAAAAATTTTTGGATGTTAGAACTAATATAATTATAGAAAGCCTAAAATCTGTATGAGTAAAAGCTCAAGTCCTAAATACTGATCAAATTATATCTATATTATTTAGATTTTATAATCCTGCCAGTCAAGCACAACAAGCAGAAGTAAAAACTACTGATATTACATAATATGTATATTATTTATAGTATATATCTCAAATAAAAAAGTCTAAAAATTAGCTTGACAATCTATTCTATATAATTATTTATAGAGTTAGAAATACATTTTTATATTTATATTATAAATAATATGACATTTGCAGCAAAAATAGATGATAATAAATTAAATGTAGATTTATCATGCACAAATTTAGAAGATATACTAAAATATTGCAAAGCTAAAGAGCAGTTGATTTTGATAAAAAAATTTGGTTTGCAGACAGGCAAAGAAATGCCATTACAACAAATATGAGCAGAATTTGGTATGACTAGAGAGAGAGCAAGACAAATAGAAAAACAAGCTCTTATGAGATTTAGAAGATTGTTTGTAGGTAATGAAAAGTATCTAAAAGTAATATCTGAAGCAGAAAAAATATTGATATGAAATGGCTGAATCATGGCTGAAGACGAATTGGTAGGTAAATTAGTAGCTAAAGCTATATTCAAATTTTCATGACAAGAATTGAAACTTATATTGATGTCAGATTATAATTTGACTCATCTTAGAAGAAATAAAATTTTGAATAAGAGTTTTTATGTAGATACATTGTATGAAGATCTATTGACACAAATAGCATTATATACTATTAAACATTTTGAAAAAACCAATGTGTATGAATCTATATATGATTTTATTGATGAACTCAAAAAGGAATTTGGTAAAAAGAATTCGGCAATTACATATTTGCAAGAAAACCAATTTTATCTAAATTTACTAAAAGTTATTAAAAATATAAGTTTATTTGATGGTAAGTTGTGATTATCAACATTCACCAGTGTAAATCCTAAAACTATAAAATCTAAATTATTATATGTATTTAGAGTGCATGGTAAGCCATTACATTATCAAGAAGCGGCAAATATGGTAGGAGAATTTTTCACTAATAAACCAGTAAAAATGACTACAGTTCACAATGAATTAGTCAAATCAAATGATGATTTTGTAAATGTATGATTATGATTATATAGTTTAAAAGAGCGGTGAGTAATATGATGAACTGTATTAGAAATACTTACTAGAATATTAAAAAAAGCTGATAGACCTATGACTACAAAGGATATCATGCAACATATATTGAGAGAAAAAATGATAGCACCAAATACTGTACTACTAAATCTTCACAAAAATAAAAATATATTCATAAAAAATGAGAAGTGAATGTATAGTTTAGCTGAAGATTTTAAGTAATATATACCATAATCTGACTCAGAAATATTTTGAGTTTTTTTAGTAAATAAATTTTAAACGAATAGTGATTTTTAATTAAAAAAAATATAAAACTATATAAAAAGAAAATTTTGTAATATAAAAATTTTATAAAAAAAATATAAATGAAATAGGTTATAAAAATAAACTATTAATTTATCATTGTGACAATTTCTACAATCAAAATATTACCCTAACTCTGCAATAAAATATAATTTGACAAAATAAAATATCTGGTTACAATATAGTCGTATTTTATATTAAAAAACCCTTAAAATGAAAAAATGAATATCAAAAATATTTTT
>JAYWGF010000047.1:0-2736 GCA_043778395.1 bacterium
ATGGCAAACATAATACAGACTATATATTTCCTAGAATTAGGCTGGATGCAAACCGCAAATATGATTTTAGCTTTAGTGGTATGAAATCTTGTGCAAATCAAATTATCACTAAATTTGAAAAAAGTGGCATTAGCCCGAGTGAGCAGGATGTATGTGATATTTGTCGAGAATTTCAAGAAGCGGTAAATGATACTTTGATTTATAAATGACAAATGGCGGTGCAGGATTTTGATTGTAAAACTATAGCTATAGTGGGCTGAGTAAGTGCCAATGACAGGTTGTTTGAAAAGTTTTTACAAAAATTTGGGATATATTATTGAGATAATCTGACTAATATAGTAGAGTGAAATACCAATGATATATACATATGTCGTCCAGTTCGCAAATTATATAGTACTGATAATGCTGCTATGATATGAGTAGTGTGACTTATGAGCTAATATAATTTGCAAATAAGCTTGATAAAAACCATCACAAACTTATATTGGTAATTATGATTTCATTATATATACATATACCTTTTTGCGATGTGAAGTGTAATTATTGCAATTTTTTTGTAATAGCAGAAGATGAAATCGCCAAAAATCCGTCACTAGATATAAGTAAGATAAAGTCAGAATATATCACTTCTCTAAAAAAAGAAATAGATAGCTGGTATGATAGACAGCAAGATCATCAAGTCAGGACTATATATTTTGGGTGAGGTACGCCAAGTAGCATTTGAGCAGATGGATTGATAGAAATCATAGACTATATATACGCCAAGCGAGATTGTAGTTTTATAGAAGAATTGAGTATAGAACTAAACCCAAATCCATTTACAGAAACATTAGCATTGGTCAAAAAAATTAGTAAAAAATATGAAACTACTTGCGGAAGAGTAAGATTTAGCTTTGGTATACAATCTTTGGATGATGATATATTGAAGCTGGCTGGTAGGCAGTATGTAGCTAATAACATCAGGTGATTTGCTAGAGAACTTCAAAAAATCAAAATGAGTCATAATGTATATAATTTTGATATGATATGTTTTGGTAGTAAACTCAAAAAAATATCTCAAGATTGGCTTGAGGATTGGATTTTTAGTAATATGGCTGATAGTTGGAGTATATATTTGTTAGAATTATTTCCTGGAAGCAAGTGGCATAATATATATCACGATCAAATTACTGATCCGTCGCTCGCCAAACTAGTAAGACCAGACTACGAAAAAGTTATGGATGAATATGACAATTTTCATGATATATTGCAAGAGGCTGGATATAATCGCTATGAAGTTAGTAATTGGTCTTTGCCATGAACGCAAAGCATACATAATAGTATATATTGGACTATGCAGCCATATATATGAATATGAGCATCAGCTAGCGGATTTGTAGATAATGTCCGCTACACAAATACTACTAACATCCGAGAATATATCAAATGAAACCGAAAAGATAACACAAAAGATGTAGTTTTGAAAAATAGTGATATATATTTTGAGTCTGTGATGTTGTGACTTAGGACCAATACGTGAGTCAAAAATATTGGTAAATATAGCGAAGTGCTTAGGTTGGATTATATAGATTATATATATAGTCTGACTGAGGGTGGATTTGCTATTTTTGAAAATGACAAATTGGTTTTGACTAAAACTGGTATGAATGTAGCTAACACTATTATCAGTGAATTGATGAAATAAAAAACCCGAGCTACGGATATATCAGCTTGGGTTTTTTATTAATATATATTTAGTTATCTCTAAGTCGTTGACTGTTTCTATCGGAAATAATAGCTTTGGGTATATTTTGTTTTTTTACCATACTTATTTTTTCTTTCGGTAAAATTAGTTTTTTATTTCATGACAAATTCAAATTATAAGATCAATCAATATTTTTTGTTATATCGAATACTTTGCCAGAATGATTTTTGGATTTTTTGGATCATGTGATTGTTTTGCAAAATGATAATTTACCCGTTTTTTTATCTATATATTCTATACTTACTCATATATATGCTTTTATCCATTGTTTACTTACAGATAAAATTTTTTCATTATTATTAAAATTTTCTCATATTTTTGTTTGTGTAGACATTATATATGGATCATCTATTCATATTTCTTGAAGTCGATCAATTTGTGCTTCAGTTAAAGAATTCATATTTTTTTTGTATATTATAAATATACGGCTATTATATATATTTTTTTATAAAAATCAAATAAGTCAGAATATATCACTAATATATATGATATATATTTTGACTAAAAGTTAGTATAATTGATGGATGTAGTTTCAAAAAAGTTTTGAAGTGTAGTCATGTCTTGCTTTTCCAAGAATTTGATAGGATTTCTAGCTACATGATATTGTGGCTCTAGACTTAGCTCTTCTAATCTACGATCAGTAATAAATTGTAAATACATAATCATTTCGTCAGTAGATAATTCAAATCTATTTCCTCACTTGAATATATTGCGTATAAATTCAAATTCTAATTCTGCACACTCTATAATAGTATTGCGAATTTTATCTACAAAATCTGCATCTTCGGTGAGTTCTGGAGTTTCTTCTAGCATACCAAGTATTATTTCCATACCAAGTTTGAGGTGAAATGATTCGTCTATTAGTACCAAATCTATACCCTTACATACATTTTTCATCCTGCCAGTTTCACGCATCGCAAAAAATAGCGTAAATGCAGAATAGAAAAATATACCTTCTTGTATAATAGATGATAGCAAAATCGCATGAAGTA
>JAYWGF010000048.1:0-2728 GCA_043778395.1 bacterium
TCAAAACTCTCACCAGCAGCATCATCTAGTGTATGACCTATTTTTTGAATTTGTAAATCAGAAATCTTTGTATTATTCCAATCAGTCAGACTATCCACATTATCTATATATATATCAGATATATTGTCTGACTTAGCTTTATTTTGATGATTTATGATATATATTTCGTTGTGTCCACCACTTACGGTCAATACAGCCATAGGTAATTTGATTTTGGTAATATCACGCTCTAATAATATAGAAAAAATATGACCATATATATGATTGACTTCAATCACAGGTTTATTCAAAAATTTGCCTATAGCATATGCACTAGTCAGACCAATCATCAAGCTACCCATAAGTCAAGGCTCCGCAGTGACAGATATAGTGTCTACTTCGTTGATTTGACTTCGTCATATCTCATCTATCAATTTGATAATTTTTTCTTCATGTATACGATATGCCAACTCTGGCACCACCCCACCATATTTTTGATGGTCAGATATTTGGCTATAGGCTACTATTTTTTTGACTACAAAATTTGTTCAGTCATTTTGTATTATAGCGATACTCGTATCATCGCAACTAGATTCTATAGCAAGCGTTAGTTGATTTTTCATATATATGTTAGTAAGATAATTGGACTTTATGGGGTTTTGATGTAATTTATACCAAACTCAATTAAATTAAACTTTGTATAAGTTTTTCAAATCAAAATGTATTTACAAAATAATTATTAATGTTATTTCTTAGATTATTTATTATAGCAGATTTCTGATTATATATTTTACCGTCTTTTGTGTCTCATATATATTTATTAAAATAAATACCATCCATAAATCATATATACGAAACTCATTTATCAGATAATTGAATAAAATCTATAAGTTCACTTATTTGTCAATTTTGTCATCATCCTCATTCATTTTTATGCTTATGCTCTATAATTAATATGTTTTTTCAAATTTTTATAAGAAAATCAGGATATTTATTCTTATTATTTTTAGACCGTTCAAAACTTAATGATAAGTCATTTTTTACATAATTAAATAATTTTTTGCCATCACTATCTGGTAATATATAGTAGTTATTGCTATTAATTATGTTATTTTCATTTCATAAATATTTATATATGCCAAATTTTTCTAATATTTTAGATATTTTGTTTATTGCCAAACTTCACGATCATTTATGTGATTGTGAATCTTTTCTAACCTGTAATGTGGTAGATGTATATCAATGAGACTTATATATATTATGTCTTAATTTGATATAATCAGGAAGCAAGACTTGGTTTAGATAATTTTGTTTTTCATTATAATCTAGAACCTTAAATACACTATACGGCATATCACGCAAAGCCCATGAACTAACAAACTCTGAATTATTTATTCAAGATACTTTTAATAAATCTATTATTTCATTTATAATTCTATTTTTTGTTGAATCTTCGTTTGATAATAAATTTTCATAAACAGTTATTAAGTCTAATATTTTATTATTACATTCAATTAATTTATTACTTTCTTGCACTGAGTCTGTAATAATCAATTTAGTATTTTTATAATAAGAAATATCTCATATTTTTTCTGGATTACTAATACAATACTCAAATAATTCTAAATTATCTATCATTTTTATATTTTTATATACTAAATAAACTATTTTCATGCATACTATTATAACCTTTTTCCATAATAGCTCTAGCCGTTTTATAATCTAACCTTCTTCTCCTATTTCAATTTTTATCATTTCACTTGAAAGGGGATAAAAGTATGTCATTGCATTGAAGCCTAAATTCATTCAAATATAAATTACAATTATTTACATATTTATCTATATCTATTGTTTTATCATCTATACTTATTATTGTTATAAGTCTTGAACTATCTTTTATTCATTTCAAATCATATTCTAATTGATCTTTTCTCATAAATTGTATTCTTTTAGACGGATTCGGCATATCTACAGCCCTAAGAGCTATTTGTCCACTTAATTTATTAAATCTTATATTTATAGAATTAATTGGATTAAGTCTCATTTTTTCATAATCTCACAAGCCTCAAATAATAAGATCATTTTTATATACAGATATGTTATCATAATTTTTATCTTTACCATCAAAACATAAAACACATACAGGGTTTTCTGTATCATCAAATGGATTATCTTCCAATATAGTTATGCTATATAATTTTGATTTTGAAAAACTAGAATTAATAAAAGTTTCTGGAACTATAGCGATAACTAAATCATTATTTTGTATACATTTTTCTAATGCTATTTTATATAAGTCATCATATAATGTATTTTCAAAATACTTAGATACATTTTTATAAACTCCTTTTCTTTTGGCACTATAATTTGTGAGATAAGGGGGATTAGTGATAATTATAGAATTTTGTATATTTGGTATATATACAAGACTATCGTTTATTTGCCATTGTTTTGATTCATCTATATCCATTCATAATACATTACTAAATCATATAGTTTTTCATAATTCCAAAATATGTCAATCGCCAGCAAAAGGATCAAATATAACTTTTCTATCATTTGATAATATAAAATCTAATATATGTTTTCTTAACCATATAGAATCTTTAGTAAAAAATTGTCATAATATAATCTTTTTCATAACATATATCCAAAAAAATATAAAGTCCAAATATCCATCTAATATATATCTATTCCTCGTCTCTATTATTCAAAACTTTTTTGATTTGCTCTAGACTATAGCCTCTAG
>JAYWGF010000049.1:0-2708 GCA_043778395.1 bacterium
TCTCTCTGCATTTGTCAAATATATTTAATAAAAAAACATATATCAACAAAAATTATAATGTACATATATATATTTTGTGATATAATATAATCTAAATTACAAAAAAAGCTTTAGCTAATTATGTAGCTAAAGCTTTTTATTTATATCATATATAATACTAATTTTCATACAAAGTATAAGTCAAAGTACCAGTATATGTACCTACTGCTTGGTATGCAGGTATTACTAATTGCATTTGAGGATTTACTCAATATTGACCTAGTACACCAAAGTTTGGTGCAGTATTTCTATTTATCAATTGTCTTGGTGTATCTAGTGATTGGTAAGCTATCATACCAGGAGCAACTATTACTCTTGTATTTGGAGTACCAGCCAAAGTGATAATACCAGGATTACCTATAGCTGCAGTTTTCATATATACATTTGCGTTTGATATAGTAGCTCATCCAGGACCTGCCAAAGGTGCATTTACTTGTACAGTAGTATAATATCCACTATCAGCACCCTTCAAATCATCCACATAAAATGGATTAGTAAAAGCACCATTTACTGTTTGTGATGAACTTGATACTTGATAATTACCAAAATCAAATGATCATGTACTACCTATACATACTGTACCAGGTAATATTTTTACTTGTACTTGTGTAGTAGTATTACAGTTAGTTCATGTATTTAGACAACCCGTACCTGCAGAAGCAAAACTAGTAACAGTAGCTAATATACCCAAAGCTCATAGAGCCAACATTTTTGTTTTCATTTTTGTTTTTGATTTATATATATAAAATATAATTTTTTAGCCATTGTTAAATTGACTAGATATAGTATATATATAATATTTTATTTGTCAAATAATTTATTAAAAAATAAACTATATGGCAAATAACTGGTTATGTCAGACTATAAAATTATCTATATTAGGCTTTTTCTTTATTGCCATCACGATCTTTATATTCTATCAATATAGGCAATCAGCTAAAATCATAGCCTCTGCGAATAGTATTTTCCAATCGTCTGGTAAACATGCTATTGGTTTTTTTGACATCATTTATAAAAAATACAAATTTTGGAGGGTTATTGTTTGGTATTTGAGTGACATAATAATATTTGCAAATTTTATTTTTACTAAATTTTGGAGGATTTGATAAATAAGCAGTTTGCATATATCTATTTAGTTCTGGAGTAGCTATATGATTTTTGCTAATTTTATCATTTAGGTTTTTGACTTTTTCTAATACTTTATTTAGATTACTATTATTTTTGGCGGATATATATATTTTTTCTACTCGCAAAAGAGTATTAAATATCTTATCTATATCAGTTCTCAAAGTTTTTTTTTGACCTTCGTCCAAAAGATCCATCTTGTTTATAGCTATTACGAGTGGTAGTTTTAACTTCACTACATCATCTATTACGCTGTGGTCTTGATTTGTAATTCACAAGCTTCCGTCAATTACCAACACAACTATAGGTTTCACAAATGATAACATAGCAAAAGTTTTGGCATGGGCAATCGATTCTATATCTTTATATCTGCTTTTTTTGCGAACTCAAGCAGTATCATATATCATAAATTTTGTATTATCATGATCTATTTGTGTAGTGATATAGTCTAGCGTAGTACCAGGTTCATCGCCAACTTTACTTATATATTCTTTTGCAAAACGGTTTATCATAGTGCTTTTGCCATTATTTGGTTTACCTACTATAGCAAAACGAACCAAATCTTTATCAAAGTTTTTTTCTAATTTGTATGGATCATCTAATCACATAGTATTTTGTGCAAGAGTATGTATTTCCTCCTCTAATTCTTCAAGATTCAATCAATTTTTGGTACTAATTCACATGATATTTTTGAATCAATACTGCATATATTCACTAGTCACTAGCTCTTGCTCATCAGTATCTATATATTTATCTTGATCAAGTTTATTTATTACTAATATGGTATTTTTCTTTTTACCAGATTTTGTAATGATCGTATTGATATTATCATCTAGAGTATTTCGTCAAGTTTTACAATTTATCACAAACAAAATTATAACAGATTCTTTGATAAGATCTGTAATTTGGGATAAGTTATTTTTATCTTGTTCTAGTCATGGACTATCTATGACCGTATATCTATTTTTGTGAATATGAAATTCATCCCAAAGTCGATCTCTAGTGGTACCCGACACATCTGTCACTATAGCACGATAATTACCAATCATACGATTGAATAGGCTACTCTTGCCTGCATTTGTAGCTCAGACTATACTTATTATTGGGAGATCACTTTTCATATTTTTTATTTTAGAAATTACTATAAATTTATATACTGTATCATATATATAATATATATTTTGACTTCATTATCAATTGACAATTCATGATACATATTTGCACAAATATATTTTGACTTTTTACCACCATAAAACTTATATAAATTATACTATATCTATGGATAAAAATCATACGCAAACTTGAAAAAAAATATATAATATATAATATACCTAAAAATATCTAAATACATCCAAACACACAAATATGAATCAAATTATAACATATATAATCGCAATATTATCAGGATTTTTGGGAATTGGTTCAAATTTGAATATAAATACTATAAATCAAAACATACAAAATAAGAATATAAGTCAGACTATATCTATGATATATCATAATATAAATCTAGAAAATCCAAAATGTAGTGTCCAGATATCAGG
>JAYWGF010000050.1:0-7852 GCA_043778395.1 bacterium
AAGATGAGTTCTATGTATGATTCTATTGAGTCATATGCAGATGCAAGGATATCAAAAGAAAACACAATAGTTAGATGAGTATTTTGATCTAATAGTACATACGATGCAATAGATCAAATTAATGTTGCAGAAATATTTTGTAAAAACTCTTGAATAAAAATTGCAAAAGATTGAAAGAATTTTATATCTCCAAAAGACTGATGATATATTTGACTTTATTATCTTAAAGATAAAAATATTCTTGTTAATTCATGAACATCACATCTATCTTCAGATCTAAATGCTTATTGACCATTTACATATGTAAAATATGAAGTAATCAAAACTAATGATTCAAAAGAAGTTTATGATTGGTTTAAAGAAAATTATCCAAACATAAAAGAAATAGATGATATAGATAAGAATAATTATAAAATAGAAATTAAAAATAAAAAAGAACAAGAGTCAAAGGAAAACTGAATAAGAACACTGATAAGAGATTCTTCAATGTGAGATGATGTTTTTATGAAGAGAAAGAACTCAATATTATTTACTCGATGATTTGAGGGAGCAGATAAGAAATTTTGAAAAATACAGTCACACGATCTAGTTGTACTGGTTGGTTCACCCGCATCATGAAAAACTGCATTTACGTATTTTATGACTAGGTGTAATGCGGCTTTGTGAACCAAAGTTAGATACTTTACATTAGAATTAAATCCATCAACATTAAAGATGAGAACTGCGTGTAATATTGCATCGATAAGTAAAATAGAATATCAAGAATGATTATATTCAGAAGATCAATGAAGAGTGGCATCTAAGTATTATGACCAACTAGATAGTGATCCAAATATAGATCTAGTTTGATATTGAAGAACACCAAACATAGATGAGATATGTTCTGCAATTGAGGATTGATACAATAATTGATATCTATTATTTTTTCTCGATAACTTGTGAAAAATATCATGAACGTCAAATAGCCAATCAGAAAATGATGTACAAATAGAAATAACAAGTAAACTGCAATCTTTAAAAAACAAATATCCAATAGCAATCGTTTTACTACATCATCTTAGAAAAAAGACAAAGATGGATACTCAATGAATGTCTTCAGAGAAAATAAGATGAAGTCAAAAGATAGCGGACAATGCAACTATTGTAATATGAATTGAAAGGGATGAATGATATTCAGTACTATCACTAATGAAAGATACGATGTGATGAATAACAGATGATATTGCAATGAGCTTTGATAGGTGAAATTTTAAAGAATATAATAAACCTTGGTAAAATGACTTGAAAACAATAAATAAATAAGTATAAAGATAATGTTTTACGTTTTAATAATAAATATGTTATATAAATCATCAATTGAATATGATTGAGAAGTGAGAAGTTTAAACCTTGATATAAAAGATTTGTCTCTCGTGCAAGTATCTGAAACTATGGCATTATATTCTTTTATGCAATTAAATAAGGCATGTGAAATGAGTTGATTTGAAGAAGAATGAGATGATTTAAAATATCGTGTATTTTTAAAATTTATTAATAAATTTTGATTATTAACGATGGACAAGTTTTGAGATCTATCTGAAAAACTAGATTCTGATACATTTATTAAATGAGTTATTGATTACATGAAAGAAAATAAAAAACAATCTTTAATAAAAAGATTTAAAAATCGATTATGAACATAATACTCTATGGAAGAGTTCCATCTAAAAAGAATTCTAAGCAACGAACTTGAAGATTTTTAATAAGCTCAAAAGCCTATTTACAATGGGAACAAGAACAATTAAAATATATGAAGTCTTTGTCTATTGAGCCAATAAAATATCCAGTAATAATTGATTATTGTTTCTATCGACCAGATAAAAGAAAAACTGATATGGAAAATAAAATTAGTTCTATCCAAGATATGTTTGTAAAATCATGATTGCTTGTTGATGACTGTTGGGAATATATACCAAGTTTATCATCTAGATCAATAAAAATTGATAAAAAAAATCCAAGAGTAGAAATATTTATTACAGAATATAAACATGAATCTGAGGGATAGAGTACAAAAAATCATAAAAGATTGAATGTATGATCAAAGCAAGTACATGAGTCACAGACAAATAAAAAGAAAATTATTCATGGAATGAATAGATATAAGTTTATGAGCAATATCAAATTATAGAAAACAATTAAACGTTGATAAAGAAATAACAAAAGAACCAAAAGAAATTGTTATAGCAAAAAATCAATGGCACTTGCCTTCATCAAGAAGCGTTGAAACTAAGATAGACTATAAACAAGAAAATTGAGAATTATCTGTTTCTAAAAATAACAGAATCAAATCTCTTGATGATCTTATTCAGCATTGTGAAATAGATTTAAATACTCGAGAAATAGATAGACACGTTATTAATAAATGGGAAGTATGAGCCAAGGATCAAGAGACTGGTAAAATAATAACAGAACCATTGTATCAAGTCAAGGCTTGGATTAAAAAGAAAAAAGAAATGTCCCAACGACAAATGGATAATGATACAATTGAAAAGTTATGAATGTTGTGAAAAAATTATCATCAAAATGATATAAATAAATCAGACTATCCTTTAATTTGAAATAAATTACTAGAGGTATGTATATTTGATGCTCACATTAATAAACTATGTATAGCAGAAAAAAGCTGAAATGAATGGAATCATATTATAGCAAAGGAAGTATATCTTGATATGATCAAGTCTATGCTTGAAAGATGAAAGCAAGAATGATGTAATAGAGTTTGTTTTATTGTATGAAATGATTTCTTCCAAACGGACACATTACAACAAACAACAACAAAGTGAACAAGAGTTGACGCATCTACGTTATTATATCCAGCCTTTACATTATGACAAGAAATAATAATTGAGTCTATATGAATTCTTAGGGAACTATGAGAAGTTGATGTGGTTATGATATGATGAAATCATGACAAAGCGAGTGCATTTTATTTGGGTCAAGTATTATCTGCACGATACAGACTAGTAGATTGAGTAACAATTGATATATCAATAAAAAGTAGAAAGTATTATAGATTTGGCAGAAACATGATAATGTTTGCTCATGGTGATTGAGAAAAATTAAAAGATTTAAATTCAATAATGGCTATAGAGCAACCAAGCATGCGATCTAATGCACGATTTAGAGAGGTTCATTTGGGACACTATCACACACAAAGAGTATATGAACAACATTGAGTTATAGTAAGATACATGAATTCTATTAGCTGAACAGACGCTTGGCATGAAGAAAATTGATATATATGAAACATAAGGTGATGAACTGCCTTTGTTCGATCCTTAAATGAATGACTTAGTTGACAATTTACATTTAATATATAATATGACCTGTATAGCATGCAAAAGAAATATTGATTGAATTGAGATATCTTGCGATACTCAAACATCTTACTATGATTTTTGAAACAAAGAAACAAGTAAAACAAAACATCAAACACTAGTAAACAGTTCAAAAATATATACAGAAAACTGAATAGTTATATGAGCCTGTTGATCTGTAATAGAATCAAATTTAATGAAAATATTTTCCAGAAATCATAAACCAAAATCACCAGATGATTATTGAATGATGGAATATATGATAGAATTTAAACAACGAGTATCTGAAAAAGATTCTTCTATAGTATTATCAAATGAATATATTATTATATATGAAAACAGAATATATAAGTGTTGCTGAATAGACATATCAGAGGTCAATGAATACTGTGCGGCGTGAAGCTGAATTTTCTTTGCTTTATCGACACTATATTTATGATTTGATACAAACAAAGCAGTTGAAGTTGCGTGTGAATTTGATCTATATTGCTGATGAGATATATTGACAATTAAAGTACCATTATAAAATATTTATATTAAAAATAAAATGAGTTTATTACTTAAATGAAAAAAATTAATAGAGGAAATTAAGTCTAAATGATTTGAAGCATACATAGTATGATGAGCAGTTAGAGACCTATTACTTGATAGAGAGCCGCATGATGTTGATATAGCAACTAATATGCCAGTGGCTTTATTGGAAACTAATTATAAAACAAATAATATTGGTAAAGGTAAAGACTTCTGATTATTAGTATTAGAATTTGAATGAAATAGTTTTGAGATTGCTCAGTTTAGGTGAGATTGAGAATATTTTAATTGAAGGCGACCAGAGTCAATCAATCTTGTTAAAACTATTGAAGAAGATTTAGCAAGAAGAGATTTTACAGTTAATGCAATGGCTTATGATTGAAAAAATATTATAGATTTATTTTGATGACAAGAAGATCTAAAGAATAGAATTATAAGATTTGTTTGAGATCCTCAAGAAAGAGTCAAAGAAGATCACTTGAGAATACTGAGAGCATTCAGATTTTGAGCGAAACTTAGTGAAATGCCAAATGAATTAAATTGATTTAAAAATATAAATGCAAAAATAGACACTAAATCAATGGATGCAATTGTTAATAATTCTCATCTATTAAAAGATATTTCATGAGAAAGAATAACTGAAGAGATAATAAAAATTGCTTCTTTATGATGAGAAAAATTTGCCAACTTCTTACAGGTAACGGAGCAGTTTTGAGTACTAGAAGAAATTCTTCGACCAATACATAAATCATATTATTTTCAACATAATTTTGATGAGCATCCAGAGTGACAAGAACCAACTGGCATGAATAGAGTATTTAGTCATATAGTAGAATCAATAAGGTGCTATGATTGATATGATCCTATCGCAATACTATGTATTCTATTTCATGATATTGGTAAAACATTTACATATTCTTTTGAATATGATGATAAAAAGAAACACGAACCAGATAGACACATGTATAGGTGACACGAAGTGATATGAGAAAAGTTTTTTAGAAGTTATGCAAATTTTCCACTAAGATTATGTTGAGATCTTGTTGATACTGTATCATATTGTATTAGGAATCATACAAAACGACGAGATATACCTAATATGGATAAAAAAAGTATATATGATATAGTTGGTAATAAAGACTATAACTATTTAGAAGACGTAGTAACGTGTAATATAAAATCTACTTTATGTGAAAATAACTTAGATGTTAAATTTTATTTATTGGAAAATTGATCTATAAATAATCTTGATAAATTAAATGAAATAAAGGAAATAGTTAATAATATTAAAAAAGAATTATGAACGAGGGAGGAATTTAGTAAATATGCAAAGACTATTTTTACATGACATGATATAGTTTCTGAGTTTTGACAACAATGAAAATGAATGAAAAAATTAATACATCTTGGCGTAGAGTGAATAATAAATCATTGAATAAATAATAAAAAAGATCTTTTACAATATATAAAAAATGAAAAATCAGCAAGAAATTAATTTTATCTATCAACATAAGTCCATAGATACTAAAACATTGTTATGAGAAGATATACAATGAATAGCAGAACAAGTATATGATATTATATGCATGAAATGCAATGCGTCGATGTCTGACGACTGTGAGATTTGTAATTGAAATACATATGAAGAAAAGTGCTATAAAAAAAATAAGTCAAAAAAGAAAAGATAGGTTATCTTGATATTCAGAAAAGGATTTGTTTTTTGAAATACGAAATAACAGAATACATGAGTGTAAAATATGTGGTAAGTTTATACCAGAAGCAAAAACACGATGTTTTGCTCATATGCTATCTAAAAAAATGTATCCAGAATATAGAATCAATCCAAATAACATAGTTCTAGTGTGTTCACTTGATTGTCATTGACTGGTTGATTCTTATTGTAAATGAAATAAGAAAATTATAGAAGATGCTCTTGAAAATAAAATAGAAATAGATATAAATATATTATGTATTTAAATAATTTTTTAAATTATGAAATTAGAGGTAACTAATAAAAACTATAATGCTATTGTGGTGAAAATAAATAATCTTATAGAGCTAGATTGATGTGATAACGTTCTATGATTTCCAATTTATTGAATTCAAGCAATAGTTTCTAAAGACACAAAGATATGAGATATATGAATATTGTTTTGAACGGAAGTTTCATTATCAAATGAATATTGCAAAAATAATAATTTATATAGAAATTCTGAAAATAATTTATTGATAGAATCTAAATGATATCTTAATGATACATGAAGAGTTAAGGCAGTAAAGTTTAGATGACACAAATCATCCGCATTGTTTATGCCAACTAAATCTCTAGCATACCTCAATATTCCTTATGATGAATTAAAAGAATGAGATTCATTTAATGAAATTAATTGAATAGAGATATGCAAAAAGTATATTCCAGAAAATAAAACGAGTAAACAATTAAACACAAATAAAACGAAATGAATCAATAAAAAATTTGAAAAGATTACAAATAAAACCCTACCAGAACATATTGATACAGATAATTATTTTAGAAATACACATAGATACAATTCAGAAGACAGAATTGTCGTAACTCAAAAACTTCATTGATCCTCTTGACGCTTTTGAAATTGTATATCTAATATTGAATTAAAACGATATGAAAAGCTTTTATCAAAAATAGTAAATATTAATTCAAAACAATATGAATCTTTTTACGCATCAAGAAGAGTTATAAAAAATGGTATGATTATTAATAATAACAACAACTACTATAAAGAAGATATTTGGAAAAAAATAAATGAAAGAATAAAATGATTAATACCGCAAGATTGGATTATATACTGAGAAATAATATGACGATCTTGAGATAAACCAATTCAGAAATGATATACATATGATTTGAATAAGTGAGAAATAGAATTATATGTATATAGAATATCAATAGTTAACCAACAGTGAATCTTTTGAGATTTATCTTGGGATGCTATAAAAGAGTTCTGTCATTTAAATGGGTTTAAATATACACCAGAACTATGGACGTGATTATATAAAGATTTTGATATAGAAAATTTTATGGATAAGAAATATAAAGAAATATGATATAGTTGTATTTGATTGTCTGATTGATGCCCATGTGACGAATGAATAGTAATAAGAAAAGAATGAATTATACCATATTTAACTAAAGCCAAATGTAATACATTTCTACAATATGAATCAAAGCAAATAGATTCATGAGAAATAGATATAGAGTCGTGAGAATCTTTATAAACTTTTTAAATATGAAAGCACGAATAATGAAATGAATACCCTGATCTGGTAAATCTACAAAAGCCGAAGAGCTTGCTAGATTAAATAATGCACAGATTATATCAAAAGATATAATTAGAGAAATGTATCTAGATATAAAAGAAGATGATGTTAGAAAAAAAGAAAATGAATTAATATGAGACGCTGCTTCAAATGAAAGAAATATCATAGTAGATAATACTCACATGAGTAATATGTCTATATCATCTGTATGAGCACTCTGTATATGATTATGATATGAAATAAAAATTGTAGATATGGTTTATGAATTTAATTCTCCTGAAGAATATCTAAAAATATCTAAGATAAGAAATAGATTGAGAGAATGAAAAAAACGCGTGCCAAGATCTGTTATAGATGAAATGTATTTATCTAATTTTGACCTTATATGAAAATCAATATATATTGTAGATATAGATTGAACGCTGGCAAACTCAGAACATAGACAGCATTTCATGGAATGAAAAAAGGATCGAAACTCATTTTTTAATTCAATGTCAAAAGATACAATTATTGAGCCAGTGAAAGAAGTTATTAATATTTTAAGATCTCAATGAAATACAATTATTATTGTAAGTGGTAGACCTAATACTTATTGAGATATAACAGAAGAACGGTTATTTAGTAATGATGTATATTACGATTATCTATTAATGAGAAAATCGCGAGAT
>JAYWGF010000051.1:0-7846 GCA_043778395.1 bacterium
CGAAAGATCATTGTAATAATTGGAAAAATAAAGAAATAAAAATAATCTGACTCTAATTCTCCTCCACGATTCCTATTTCCTCCTGTATCAGCTCATACAGCTCATACACCAGCTAATCGATCTGAGCTTCGAGTACTGTGGTATCAGATATGGAATCTGACTTCTTGAGTGTTAGGATCTGATCGACGAAGGTAATAATTGCGAATTATTTAATTTTTTTCTTGTTTTCAATACTCTGAGTATCATTTGCTTTATCTCTCAGTGCTTTTTGTCTAGGAGTAAGGCGATTATTGGGATCAAGTACAGATTTTCCTGTTTTAGATTCTATGTCTTCTCTTGTTTTCTTTGCGATATCAGCCGCTTGGATCAATGCATCTTGTATTTGATCAAATCAGTGTGCATTAGTATTTTTTGCAATTTCTATCGCAGTTTCTTCAGAAAGCTCTGTCAAAAGTCACTCTGTTCTACTCATATGATCTCTGAGATTATCTGATTATAGTCTTTGATAATTCTCCATAAACGATTGATAAAATTCTAATTGTTCTTGAGTAAGAGATGCTTTAAACTTTTGTATACATTCAAAGCAAATCTCCATAATAATATCTGATCATAAAGACAGTGCTTTTCTTGCAAAATTATCACATAATACTTCTATATCTGCAGTTACATAATAGTCAGTTTGCTTTGCTAATTCTTCATAATCAATATTACGAACTGGTCTATCTTTTAGGTACATCTTAAAAAGCTCTACTCTTGCCTCAAAATCAGGTGGTCAAATAAATATTCTTTTATCCATCCTACCAGATCTCGTTATTGCACTATCAATTTTGTCAGGAAAATTTGTTGCACCGATGACAAGTATTTTATTCTTTCAAGCATCATTTAGTTGCATTAATAGCTCATTAACCTCTTCTTCTTTGTATTGTTGATTTCAACTAAGTCCTTCTCTCTTAGGAACAAGTCATGATAGTTCATCAAAAAACACAATACTAGGTTTATTTTCTTTTGCCATAGCAAATACTTCTCATATTTTTCAAGTAGCTCAATGAATGAATGGCGATGCTATGTCGCTATGTTTTATCTCATAAAAATTATATCATACTTCTTCCGCAAGTTTACGAGATATAAAGGTTTTACCACATCATGGATGTCAAAAAAAAAGTATACCATTTGGAATGGATAATTTGTATTTTTTATATTTTTCTGGCTCTTTGATTGAACAAATGACTTCTTGATATAAAAGGGTTTTGAGATCTTTCATTCATCATATAGATTCAAATCAAATTTCGTGTGTTATATTCTTTTTTAGATCCTCAATTAATAAACTATCATATTTGTCTTGAACAATACCAACATAGTCAGACAACCCTATATTAATAGGAACTATTTGATGTTTTATGGTTTTAGTGTGCAAGATATCTTCAATGTCTAAATCAACAAATACATATAAGTATTTATCATTAGAAAGTTGATAAATTTCACAATTTAACATTCTCGTAATACGAGATTTAATTGTTTGATCTAGTATAGAATATCAAATAGGAAGCAATGGTTTTTGCATTTTAAAATTTTAAAGACTATTAAAAGCATCATCGGTAATAAAATCAGTATTTAAATTTCAATTAGTGGTTTTATAGAGTGAAATTGTTAATTCCTTACTAACTTGATAATTCCCCTCTCTAGTTGTATTAAAACTATATACCTCATCGGCTTTTTGTGTATTGCTCACTCATAATGGTTTACCTGTACCATAGTTATAACCTTTGCAATAGGTGAAGTAAATTTCATACTCTCAATCAGGTATTTCATCAACAGAAATGCTATATCATTCACGAACATATGCTGTATATATTGATTTCTTTCCCACAGGAACAAGTTTTACTATTGCATCACTTCCTCATCTACTATTATCAATATTTAACTTATGATGTCAGAAAACATTCTTAAAATAATAATCATTTTTGAATATTTCTTCTCAATTTGTTAGCCTATTTTCAGGAGGCACGATCTCCTCAATGGCTGATTTTTGTGTATTCAAGGTATTATTCTTGTATCCATTATTACTATCTTGATTGACAATCCAGATTATAAATAATACCATAATTCAAAATAACATTAGTGCTTGTTTCCTTGTCATCTTTTTCAAAGTAATAAATAAAGAATTAATTTAAACGAGACATAATCTCTTTCGTTACATCTTTTCATCCAAACAAATTTGTAAATATAACTTCTATAGTCCAAAAAAAGCCATGTAATGACCATCGTCAAATAAACATAGTTATAAGAGTTGGTCAAATAGCTACAGAAAAATATGATACTCATGGTGGAATAAAGTATATTTCTCATGCTTTCTTTTGAGAGTATACCAAAAATGAATAAACTTCAGAAAAGACAACAAATTTTCCTCATTTCTTAATTAATTCAGCAAGTAGTGTAAGGGAAATTTTTAAATCTTTAAGCAGAACTGGTGATTGCAATTGATTAAAAACTTCATTTTTTGCTTCATCCATTTCATTCAAATCTTTGAGATCTTCTTTGATTTTATTTTTTTGTAAATCATTTAAGTCAAATTTTGATAACTTCTTTGCTAGTATTAATGCAAGCTTCGTATTATCATGATTATTATGTAGTGAAATTATTTTATCTCTGATATTTTTGAAGGTATCTTTAATAGATTCCTGATAAATATGAGATCCACTGAGTCAGTATTTTTTTAACTGATCAAAGCAAGCATTAAACTTATTTAAAATATCTATTATTTCAGCCTCCTTTAATGTATCTAATTTTAGATCTTCTAACTGCCTCATTAGTTTTTGAAAGGCACTTTGAATCTTCTGTATATTTTCATTATCATCAAGATCTTTTGCATGGATTCAGAATACTTTTATAAAAGATATATATAAATCAGTAATCTTTGTATGTTCAGAAAGATCAAATAAGTATTCTGCAAAAAATTGAGGCAATCAATTTTTAAACTCATGTAGAACATCAGTCCTAAGATCAAAATCCGAGTGCAAATTATAAGTGTTTTCAAACTGAGTTCGATATTTTTTATCCTCAAGGAGGATTTTTAAGTTCCTAGCAAAGTAGTTATAGTTTACTTCAAGTTCAATATTTCAGCATAAATTCTCGTCTTCATGTAACATCAAAATCGCAATAATGCTATTTTTCAGGTAGTGTATTTTATTGTCTCTTAGGTACAGTTTTTTTCGAAGCTCTACTCATTCAATAAAATTATTATCTTTAATTAAAGCAAAACAATTCTCATCTTCTTGATCAATTATATCAAATCGGAAAAAGTAATGTTTAATTTTAGAGCTCACCACCGTTAATTCAGAATAGGATCCTTTTATAGACTCATCAGTTCTAATTAAAAAATAATCAATTTGGTCAAAATCTACTGGATATTTACCCACCTCATCGATCTTAATTAGATTAAGGAGTTCTTTATACCTTTTATGAATAAGTTTATCGTCTGCATCAATTGATAAACCAAGTATATGATAAGCATTATTGAATATATTCATTACATATAATACATTATTAAATAGATTATTTAGAAATACCAGATATATTTTCTATTCCCTTCTGAGAATCTTGAGGAAGTAAATTAAGAAGCTCTCTTACGCATGATCTCATTCATTCAGTATTATTGTTTTCCACGTATTGAAGAGATGTATTAAATATTTCATTAGATTTTACAGGGTCAATAGATTCATGTCTCTTTTCGTATAATATTCATAGCATATACTTCATTCCCTCAGGAGAGTTCATCACATTAGCTACCCTTAGTCAATTTATAGCATCATTTATTGACTCTAGCTTTTCTCGATCCTTAGATTTAATAGCATTATTTCACTCTTCTTTAAGAGATTGTGTTTGTTTATATTCAAGCGGTGATTCTGACTGATTAAATAGTTCTTCTGATTTCAGAATTTCATCGTTAAATTTCTGTATTAGTCTATCTGATTGTGTTTCTTTTTCATGTTCATCTAGATTAGATTTCAACTCTTTAATTTTATGGTGAGTTTTTCTTTGAGTATCGGTATCATTCGTTTCTGTCGAAGAATAGAGATCTTTAATATCCTCTTTAAGTTTATTTTTTTGATTTTCAGGTATATGATCTGACAATTCATCCAATCTATTATTTTCTTTTTCTAATTCTATTCTCATTTCTTCAGCAGAAAAAGCTTCCTGCTCTCATTCCGTCCTTAAGGATTTACCACTTTTATATAAATCTATTGATGGAAAATATACAGAGACATTAAGCTCTCAAGAAACGGTCATCTCTAAAGTTAAATTAACTTCTGTGCCTTCAGGGAGATTATATGGTATTTCCATTCAGAGTAATTTTATTTCACAAATTTGATTGTTCCTATCGACTCTTTTTGATTCTCATTCATATATTTTAATAGGTAAAGCGTTATCACTATCTCACTTTTTTAAGTTCCTAGTTGTCCTATATGTTAAAATCTTTTTTAACGGTAGAATAGATCCTTTGGGGAAAATAGTCTCACAATACTCTTCATTTTGTTCTCCAAGAAATGTTTTTTTGTTTAATGCTATAGAAACACTATGAGATAATGGAGTTCAAGCTATAGATAAACCATGAACAATTGTGAATGAATCAGGCGTAGTAGGTATTAGGACTCAGCTACTATCAGTGAGATATAGAAAATAATCATTATTTTTTCATTGTGAAACAAGGATATTATCAAAAAATTTACCGTTTTTAAGTTTGATTTTACTACTACTGTAATTGCCATCATCACTTTGTATTTGTATATAATAGTCCATTTCATTTCAATCTAGTTCTTCTATTATTCCAGTTACCATAGTGTCACTTTCAGCAGTCATTGACTCATAATTTAATTTTAGTGAAACGGATCATATTTTAGCAGAATTAGTTTGATTAAGATTGTCATCTGGAATTATTTGAGATCATCCAAAAACACAGGCTCATTTTGCCACAACAGTCAATGGATCAACAGAAGCATCAACCCTAACTTTTAAATCATTTTCAAGTCTATATCTTATATATGACGTAATAGTTGATCATCAAACTAATATGATTTTTGTTATATCTGAATTTGAAAGACCACTATCTTTAATAGCCTTATTACACAAGGCAATCGATTTATCTATTAACTTCGATATCAAGACTTCAAAATCTTTCTTAGTTATTTCAATTTCCAAATAAACATCTTCATCGTCTTCATCTTTTATATTTTCGATAACAATTTTTGTTTTTCCCATATCGGTAAGTTCTTTTTTGCAATTTTCTGCATAATATTTCAGCACATTGTAAATTGACAATACGTCTTCATTATTTCTATTGAGTGAATCAAAAGAGTATTGAGACTCAATAAGCTTTGGCACAATTATGTTATCTACAATTAAATTATCAAAATCTTTTCATCACAAATAATTATCTCCTGCATGTCATTTTACAGTTAACACACCATCTTTTGATGCAATAACAGCAACATCAAATGTACCTCATCATAAGTCATATACGAGTCGATTTTCATTTTTTTTATTATCTAATCAATATGCTACTGCTGCTGCAATTGGCTCCTGTATTAGTACAACATGAGAAAATCATGCCAACTCTCAAGCTATTTTTGTTGCTTCTTTTTGAATTGTATCAAAATAGGCAGGAACAGCAATAACAACTCAGGCAATATTAAATTCAGGATATTTTTTCAGAACAGCTTCTTTTAAATACATAAGTATTTCAGAAGAAATTTCTTCTGCAGAAAGAGTTTGATTGACTTTTTTAAATTGTATTTTTTGATTTGTTCACATCAATCTTTTAACTTCAGATTTATAGTTATACACACTCTCTTCATCGGAGAATTGGAAAAGTGATTCATAGGCTTTCTTTCAAATCTGCTTGTTTCAGACTTTATTAAAACCAAAAACCGATGGAGTGTACTCCATTTGATCAGAATTTTTGATAACTGAATATTTTCAATCTGTATTTATACAAATAGAAGAGTTTGTTGTTCATAAATCAATTCAAATTAGAATAGTATTAGACATAGTAATAGCTAAGAAGATAAAAGATTATATAACTCTTGAAGTAGTGAGAACAAAGCAAAATATAGAATAACTCAATGCAATATCAACAAGATTATTCCGTTTTTAATGGTCAATTTTTTATTATATCGCGGATCACAAAATGATTCATTATTGAAATTTGGTGTCTCTCAATCAATATTATTTACATCCTCAGTCGTTATTTGTGGTGCTCTTTTAATCATTAGTTTAAATTTAGCTACTTACAAAGTAAAGATATTGCAAAATATAAATTATCTCTCTCATATTCAGTTAAATTACTAGTTGAATAGCCGTTTCGTTTTTGAATTTCAATTTTTTCTTCAATTGTATTTATTGAAGCTTCATAATTTTCAGCAATACTAAATGAGGAATCGTTTGCATTATTATCTTTTCATAAGAATCATCTAATTGTTCAACCAGCGACTCAGCTTATCTTTGATCATAAAATATAACAAGTCTTTCACTTTGCGACAATGGGTAAAGAAAGAGATTTATCTCAAAGCCAATCAACATTATTCATAAAGGAAGATCATTTACCATAATATGTCGCAGTAATAATAATCGGCTCCTGCTTTGCTTGTAATGCAGTAATTGAAGTTCTATTATTTGACATATCATTCTCCAGATCTCAAACATCTCCATAGACTAAAAATAAAAAATATCATAATCCAATATTTAATAATAGAGAGAAAATAGATCAAATCAAAAGATATTTCTGATATTTCTGATAGTTATTTTTCTGAATTGGGGGGAATGCCTTCAAATTATTACCTTCAAGGTTTTGATTTTCATGATCTATGTTGCTTCTTTTTAGCATTGTCTTACGCCTATTGAGATAAAATAATTACTTTCGATTTTTTAACTATATTTTCATATAATTCAATTCATGGTTCTATGGTTTCACTAATAATCGACGTATCAATATTGTCATTTTTTTCTACAGAAATTATATCTACTCAATTCATTCATTCTAAATACTTTTGACCAGCATAATCTATTAATTTAATTCAGTGCTTATCTAAAGTCGAAAATGATTTATCAATACTAAATTCAAATCATCTTATAGTATTATCATCTACTTGCTCTTTAATTTTTTGGACTTTTTTATTCATTTTCCATACTTCTATAGCAATAAGTATTAAAGACTTAACAAGATCATCTGAATTACTTTTTGAATTAACATACATTTCTAAAACCATATCATTCACTTTACTAAGTGAAGTTAAAACTTTATTATTATTATCTAAAGTAGTATTATTATTTTTAATCAAAAAATTGATATTTTGTAAAATAACATTTAGGTATTTAATTACATAATGAATTACAATGAAACATAATATACCAAGCATAGCATATCAAATAAAACCTGATATGTTGGAAGATTGCATAAAAAAACTTGTCATCTGCTTTCAACTAGATTCAGAGACTCATAAAACAGATGAAGCTTGAATACTGTTTCATGTACACTCATGCTTAAATTCAGCATTTCCCAATCAAGTAATTCTTGATTGTCAGGATTCTACATTTCAACTTAAATAAATTCAAGAAGTAATCAATCATGTATTTTGAATTGTGTTTCAAGAAGCCTCTATTCAAGTCATCGTAACTAGATTAAATATGAAATAAAAATTAGTGCAAAAACATAATTTCAATTATACTTCAAAGTATATACAAATCCAACCGACAATCCAGCGAAATATAACAAAAAAAATAATTCTTATGTAATCCATATTTTATGCAAATAAAAATCAGAAGCATTATACCTATGAGGTAGTATCTTCTG
>JAYWGF010000052.1:0-7681 GCA_043778395.1 bacterium
ATCATGCATCCACATACTCCACTCGTGTCTGTCCTCATACCAGCATACAATGCAGGACCATATATAGCACAAGCGATACAGTCTATCCTAGATCAGACATATACTCACCGAGAGTGTATCATCATCGATGACTGTAGTACTGATAGTACGTGGGAGATCATCCAGCAGTATGCGAGACTAGATCATAGGATCATCCCACTACAAAATGATCATAATCTATGAATCGCGTGAAATAGAAATAAACTGCTATCACTCGCACAATGAGAGTATATCTTGTGGCAAGATGCTGATGATATATCCTATGACTATAGGATGCAAAAACAGCTAGAGTATATGCTCCATGATTCTGATGTATGAATAGTATGATGAACGCTGGAGATTTTTGATGAAAATGGGATAATCTGAGAGAGAACATACTCAAATGATAATGCTCTCCTTCATAAGACGATTTTTCGCTATAGTCCAGTAGCTCAGCCATGAGCTATGATCCGCAAAAGTGTTGTAGATAAAATTGGTGTATTTGATACATATTACCCACCAGCCGAAGATTTGGATTTATCATTTCGTATATGAATACATCATAAGTTTGCAAACCTCCAACTAAAAGTTATAAGATATAGGGAAAGCACGCACAATGCTACATATAGCAAACTATCTAGGATGGAAATAGCAACAATAAGTATCAGACTAAAATATAATTGATGTGGTCCATACAAGATGAGTTTTGTAGATCACCTATATAATATACTTCAATACCTGTCTATATTTGTGATGCCAGCAAAGTATAAAATAAAACTTTTTAATTTTTTAAGAAAATACTTGTAAATGTTAAAACTTATTAAAAGATTTTTTGAGATAGATTATGATTTGCTATATGTAAATCGTATAAAAATTATATCTCGATTACGCTACTTTATTAGTATTCATTTTCAATTATTGGTGAATTATTTTACTAAGAAATATACATTCAATTTTTTGTGAAAAAAAATACATTCTGATAAACTATTAACAATAAAAACATTCAGTTCTACTATATATGACGTATATTGAGAGACCATAGGTTTATCTATCTTTGACAAAGATAATCCCACTATAATAGATATATGAGCAAATATATGACAATTTGCTTTTGCTTGCAAATACCTTTTACCAAAATCAAAAATTATTTCTTTTGAACCAAATCCAGAAACGTATAAAATACTCAAGAAAAATTTATCGTGATTTACAGATTGCCATATACACAATATATGACTGGCTAACAGCGATGATACGCTGGATTTTTATGTATCAGCAGAATCTTCTGAGTGGTGTAGTTTTGTAAAACCTGAAGATTGAAACTACACAATTATACATGTACCTGTAAAAAGATGAGATAAAATATTAGAAAATTTAGATATAGATTTGATGAAAATAGATGTAGAATGATTTGAAAAACTAGTGCTTTTGGGATGTGAATCTATACTCAAAAATATAAAATATATGATCATAGAGTGTAGCATATGAAGAAATTCTAGTGATATATGATCAAAAGATTTATTAGATTATATTATGTCAAATTGATTTGTCATACAAAATATCGGGAGAATATACTGAGAATGATTTGCTCAAAATCAGTGAGCAGTAGATATTACTTTTAAAAATATAAATTTATAATAAGTCAGAATATCTAATAATAAAAAAATGAATATATGATATCAAATACCATCTTTGGATACAATATATGCAAATAGAACCATATACTTTGGTTTTAAAAATGCTTTTACGGATTTGTGACATAATTTTTATGCATATACTTCAGATGATATATTGGATGAATTTATATCTTTGAATAAAATAGATATATTTATTGTATCTAGCCATTTTTATTATCAAAAATTCCTAGATTTAAAAATATTAAAAAAATATAGAGAACAATGAATGAAGGTTTTTGTAAAAATTGATTTTTGGAATTCTCCATTTGAATGAATTAGAATAAATGAAGCATGATGAATGAAAGATGATAAAAAATTGATAAAACAAATAAAAGATTGAATGCTTTGAGATTGTTTTTTTCATGTAGTAGAGCAATGAGATCCAAGGATGGAATGATTTACTCAAGAAACATGATTTGAATATATCACGATACCACTCGCTGTTGATAAAACAATTGCTAATGTAGCAAAGATAAATAATGCTTTTGAGGCAGATATATCGTATATTGGCACGAATTTACCAGAAAAAAAACAATTTTTTGAAGAACAAGTTTTTCCTCTCCAGCATATGTATGATCTTAGACTATATGGGCAAGATTGGACTGCCAAAGATAGAATACTGTGACGAATTCAAAGATGATGACAGTATCTCAATATACCATACATCAAATCTATACAAAAACCAAAATTAACATTGAGTGACGAATTTGACATATACAAGACCACCAAGATATGTATAAATGTCCATGAGAACTATCAAAAAAAATATTGATGAGATTGTAATGAAAGGACTTTTAAAATTCCTGCATCTTGATGATTTCAGGTAGTCGATGATGTATCGTGTATATACAAATATTTTGAAGAGTGAAAAGAAATAGTAATAGCAAAAAATAAATCTGATCGATTTGATAAAATACAATACTATATACATCATCCATATGAAAGAAAAGCTATATCGCAAGCTGGAATGAAAAAAGTACTACAGAATCATACATACCATAATAGAGTGCAACAAATTTTAGAGATTTATAATAGTAGATAAAATGAATCATAACAAAAAAATAGCTATAATTATACCATCTTGCGATAAATATTCTGATGTTTGGAGTCTATTGAGTCAAAGTTATGATAAGTTTTGGAATGATTGTATATACAAAAAATATATAATTACTAATAGTGATATAAGTGTACCATATAATTTTAATCCTATAAATGTATGAAGTGATGTTGATTGGTCTAGCAATCTCATATTTGCTATAAAAAATATTGATACAGATTATATATTATTACATATTGATGACTTAATATTTTGTAGCAATGTAAATTCAAAATATGTAGAGAAATATGTAGATACAGCAGTATCTCAAAATTTTAATTATTTACAGTTCATAAATTATGATTGATGAAAATATGAACATAATTTATTAGAAAAAAAAGTAAATGAACCATATCGTACATCTACGATTTTTTCTTTACGAAAAAAAGATATTTTGCTTAATCTTCTAAGAGTATGAGAAAATCCACGACAGTTTGAAGTAGATTGAACTCAAAGGAGTAAAAATTCTGACAAATGGTTTTTTTTATGAAAAAGTTGATTTGAATTTGTTAATTTAATAATAAAGGGATATTTAGAATGAAGATCATTAAAAAAATTAGAAGCTATTTGACTACAATATAAAGGAAATAGAATCAAAATGTCTAAATTTAAAAATTTTATTTATACATTGAAATGTAAAATATTTGACTTAATTATTCTGATGCCAAATATAATAAGTAAAAATTTAGTAAAAATTTCCAGAAAAGTTTGATAGTAAATTTACTTTGTGATATATTGTGAAAACATTTAAAAGATGAGAACTTCCAAGAAAAAATATATTTTTATGATTGATGTTTTTGAAACGACCATTGTATTTTGGCTTTATTAAAAAATTAATTATTAAATATACTTTAAGAAAATGTAAAAATGTAGATTTGATAGCATGATTTCAGTGTCTTTATGGTAATATAATTTGAAACAATATATTTTTAGGCAATACTTTCTTCTTAGATTATGAAGATATCATCATATGAGATAATACAAAAATTAGTTGGTGAAATACAATTATATCCTGATCTCATGATTATTATAATGACTTTAATACTGTCATAGCAAAACCAATACATATATGAAAAAACTGTTGGATAACTACTAACTGTACGATACTCCCATGAGTAAAAATATGAGATAATGTGGTATTGTCAGCATGATCTGTAGCAAGTATAGATATACCCGCTAACTGCATAGCCTCAGGCAATCCAGCCAAACCTATAAAATTTATCAAATAAATCCTAAATCAATGCATTATAAAAATAATTTTACGTATAAAATTTTTAAAATAAAATATTATATTGTCATATATCCATATTTTTATACTATCAATAATTGATATAAGTAAAAATGCGTGCAAGCGGTTTATAAAAAATTCATCAAATGAACAAAATTACAATTACAAGCTAAATCAAGATGATCGATTTCAAAAAAATAAAATACTACAAAAAATCTTGATAAAACAAATGATATTACAGGCTGTCATGAAAAGTATATTATACATATCATAATATAGTGCAATAAATTTTACAAATATACCATTGATGCGAAGTAAGATAAAATATAGTATTGTGCATATAATCAAAATGCTAAAAACATGAAAATTCGAATTATTTTTCAAGTTTATGTACTATATGTTTTTGAGATATGTATTAAATGTGAAAACAGATTTAACGCTGAACAATTTTTATGGTCAAAAAATAATCCTATCAAACGATGGCTGAAGTTTCAATATGCTAATGGAAATTTTATTTGAAGATATATACAAATGATTGTCTTGATGTAATCATTTTTTAGATATATGATGATTTATATGAGAATCAGGTATATATTTTGCTCAAAATAATAAAAAAGTAACTATCTATGAAGCAGATCCAGACAATTATAAATATCTAGTAAAAAATGTATCTGAACTGAAAAATATCATATCATATAACTTGGCAGTGGTTTGAGATAATACGCAAATTGCATTATTTTATAAAAATAATACTAATGATCCATGAACTTCGCACATAAATACAATATGATCAAAATCTTTTAAAATACAATGTATTAACTATTTTGATATCATCAAGAATAATCCTGATATAGATGGTATAAAAATAGATATAGAATGATGAGAATATCAGATAGTGCCTCAATTCAACGAAAAGAATTTTACATATAAAAAGTGACAAATAGAATTTCATGATTTTAATGAAGAAAAACATGCTATTATAATGTGATTTCTAAGTTTGCTAGAAAATCTATTGTATGTTTCACAATATTTAGATGTAAATTGAAATAATATAAATTCAAAAGAAGTAATTAATTGTGAGTATAGTATATTTACTTTATATTTTTATAAGAATTCATAGATATGAGGAATATTTTTTTACTGGTAATATTCGTAATATTTGTTTGCTGATGAAGTTTTTTTGATAGTAATTTTATTTTTTTTATCCATGATTTTTTTTATCCAATATCAAATAATTTTTTAGATTGATTCTATATATTGAGTGATAATAATTATTGAATAACTCAGTGAATACAGATATGATCATTGCTTTTTCAAAATATACTAAATATTATTTTATATAAATTAAACGTACCATTTAATCTTCGACCAGTATCGAATTTGCTTTTACTAATATTTTTATATTTATATTTCTGATATAAATGATTTAAAAAGCTATTTGAGTATTTTAATATAAAATTGGTTGTTTCAGATAGTATTATTGTTCTATTATTTTATTATTTAAATTTGTTCATTTTTATAAATATAAATACCGGAATTTTTTACAGTATTTGATTTGCGCTATCATATTCTTTGCAACCCCTAATATTTTATTACTTAAATAAAGTTTTTGATAGTTTTAAAATAAAAGATATTATAATTTTAATCATTTATATGTTACTTGCATCTAACTGAATTCAAATACTTTTCGCAACTATTCTTGTATTTATGTTATATATATTTACTTTTAGAGTAAGGGATATTTTCACTGTTTTTAAAAGTTTTTTCAAAATATATAAAATTATTTTATTGATTGTGTTATTCTTAATTTGATTTTCATATTACATTATACCTAGTTGATTTGAAATAATATTCAATATTTCTCAATGAAGTAAAAATATCACTGAAATATGATCAATGGCTTGATCTATGAGGTGATGATTGTTGTACATGTTTCACAACTATTTTTCACGAGCACTATACAATGATCGAAGTCCTAAAAATATATTAACTTTTTTTGATTATTTCTCGTGAAATCGATTTAGGGCATTATCTATAATTTCTTATATACCTATTTTATTATTATTTTTTATTAAGAATACAAAAGTAAAACAAGCTTTTATATGATTTATCTTTATTATTTTAATAGCTCTTTTTTTTGCTAAATGATCTCAATATCCATTGTGATCAATTTATTCTTGGTTACTAGATAATGTCCCATTTTTTAGTATCGTAAGGACTCCTGATACTAAATTTTGAGCTCCTTTTATGTTTTGAATAACTTCTATTATATGAATATTACTGCATATCTATAAAAGTAGAGCTAGACGACCAATAATTATTTACTTAGTTATAATTTCTGTTCCATTATTTACTTGAGAGGTTTTTAATGGTAGAAACGAGCTTAATAAAAGCACAAAATATTTACACGATTATCCAATTGATTACCAAAAAGGTATAGATGAAATTAATTCACTAAATTATAGTTATTCTTGTTTGTCTTATCCAGAGTGATTTTTTGGTACTTACAATAGTTGATCATGAACGTACATATGAGTTGATCTTTTTTGAGAAAAACTATCATTTCCAATGATATCATATTTTTATAATATACCTAATAATATCATTAAGAGGGATTTGCGTTCAATAATTGAATGAAATTTAGATTTAGGTATATTGTATAAGTTAAATATATGATGTATCTTAATTAGGAAAAATATTCATTGATCTAATCAGAAAAAAATTAAAGATTTTAGTAATGAGATAAAAAAAACCAAAAAATATGATTTATTATATTCTTGAAGTTTGATTGAAATCTTCATGTCTAAAACAAATATTGTATCGATAATAAGACACACTAGCGCTCGTTTAACTTTCTCTAAAATAAATCCCACTAAATACCGCCTCAATCTCACTATCCCATCCACCTCTACTGGCCAAGAGCTCAGCTTCCTGCAGTCGTATCACCGCGAACGAAAACTCTATCCTGGTCAGCCTATCACTGACTGCACAAAACAGCAATCCTATAACTCATATACCCAGACTGGATCATATATCACATGAGTCACTCATATCGTCCAGCCTAGACAGACACTCGCCACGATAGCTAGACAGTACTCCACCATATCAGGCTATCTCTCTATCCTCAATACTCTATCGACCCCCAGACTATCCTCATGACAGGTACTCCAGATCGTCCCTGAGTCATACCCTGAGATGATACAGACTGCTACCGGCAATATCACTGAGTGCATACAGTCAGGATATACCTTCTGGCAGGGAGAGGAGCTATCGTATCTACGACGTCAGCCACTGCGAGAGTCTGGACACTCGATGATCTACGACTACGCCAATACTCGAAAAATCAGTCTATCAACTATATCACCTTCGTGAGAGACATATCTGCAGCAGTGATTGCGTCAGGGATGGATCACCCGCAATACTGATTGATCGTATGATGTATCGCTGGTTTTGTATTTCCGTCCACAGTCACGATTTTATCTATGATTGGGCATCAGCTGAGCGACATTTTTGAGTCTGATACTATGGCTACTGCGAGACTATAGGAGACGCAAATCTCTTGAAATCTCATCAAAAGGGGATATGCTGAATTAGATTTATACGTATATTATTATGTGATCTCAAAATATCATCTCCAAGCTACAATCTCTGGAAAATCAAAAAGCC